>NZ_JAGRQY010000178.1:0-3726 GCF_018223905.1 Klebsiella sp. 28 | reverse complement strand
CGGCCGTCGGACCATCGCTGGTTTGAGCACGTATACCCTGTGACGTTCGCACCAGGTTTTGACTTATCCACAAAAACCCGCAAATGAATAAACAGGGAATTTAGCAAAAGGGTAACAGCAAACCTGCAAAACAGTCTTACCCCACGTTTTTAATCCCCTGCATGCAAGCAGCAGGGAGATCTTTTGTCTTTGCCGGCTCTGTGAATAACTCAATGAGGCCTTCGCTTACAGCGGCCGCACGCGTCCGCGTCGCTCAGATAAAAGTAGCTCCCATCGCTTCGCGACGGGCCCCGACCGGAGAACTGCATTAGTTACAGCATTCAAAAGGAAATCCATCATAAAACCGGCGCCGGTTTGCCGGCCAGGAGCCCCTCCCCACCACTGAAAAGCGCCGCCGCCCCCGGCCGAAGGCCGGGAGTAGTGTCGCTTTTAATGATGGGTGTTGTAACTATTCTTCTTCATCTCTGTGAGTAGTGTCGCGGTAAGTTCTGGGATACACGCTCGTAAGCGGCCCTAACGGCCCGCTAACGCGGAGATACGCCCCGACTGCGGCTGTCGCCTTGCCGGGACCACTCCGACCGCGTACAGAGGCATCTGAGCCGTTTTTAGCGGGTATAGCTTTGCAGGGAAGGGGGTGGGTGAGGCAGAACCTGTCAAAACAGCAGCCGGCTGCGCCGGGCGACGGCGCCATTTACCCGCAGTACTCCATTCAACTTCAGCTGGCGCCTCCATGCCGCTGACGCGGCATTATCTATACTTTAAGTCTGGCCACTGGAGGTAACCATGTGCGGACGTTTTTCTCAGTCTATGACGCGGGAAGAGTATCTTTCTCTCCTCGCCAATGAAGCCGATCGAAATATTGCCTACGGGCTTTGTTGAATAAATCAGATTTCGGGTAAGTCTCCCCCGTAGCGGGTTGTGTTTTCAGGCAATACGCACGCTTTCAGGCATACCTGCTTTCGTCATTTTGTTCAGCGCTCGTACCAGGGCCATAGCGGGGTCGTTTGCGGGAGGGGGCGGAATCCTACGCTAAGGCTTTGGCCAGCGATATTCTCCGGTGAGATTGATGTGTTCCCATCCGAGCGGCGAAACATGGGCCAAGAGATCGGGCGATAGCAGCTTTCCATCGCGTTTCTGGTTTGCAACGACCTCGCCGAGCTTCATGGTGTTCCAGAAGATGATGATGGCGGCGAGCAGATTCATGCCGGCGATGCGGTAATGCTGGCCTTCGGCGGAACGGTCGCGGATTTCACCGCGGCGGTGGAAGCTGATTGCCCGCTTCAGCGCATGATGAGCTTCGCCTTTGTTGAGCCCGATCTGGGCACGCCGTTGGAGTTCGGCATCCAGAATCCAGTCGATCATGAACAGGGTGCGCTCGACGCGACCGACTTCCCGCAGGGCTGTCGCGAGCTCGTTCTGCCGCGGATAGGAGGCGAGTTTCCGCAGAATCTGGCTTGGCGCGACGGTCCCGGCAGCAATGGTGGCGGCGATGCGCAGGATGTCGGGCCAATTGCGCTCGATCATGGCTTGGTTGACCTTTCCGCCGATCAACGCTCGCAGGTGCGCCGGGGCGGCCGACGGATTGAACGCGTAGAGCCGTTTGGATGGCAGGTCGCGGATGCGCGGAGCGAACCGGTAGCCGAGAATGGCACATGCGGCAAAGACGTGATCGGTGAAGCCGCCCGTGTCGGTGAACTGCTCGCGGATATGGCGTCCAGCATCGTTCATCAGCAGGCCATCGAGGATGTAAGGCGCTTCGCTTGCCGTTGCAGGAATCACCTGGGTTGCGAACGGCGCATATTGGTCGGAGACGTGGCTATAGGCTTTCAGGCCCGGGGTATTGCCATATTTCGCGTTGACCAGGTTCATGGCCTCACCTTGCTCTGTAGCGACGAAGAACTGTCCGTCGCTCGAAGCCGACGTGCCCATGCCCCAGAACCGGGCCATGGGTAACGCTGCCTGTGCCTCGACCACCATGGCCAGCGCCCGGTCATAGGCTTCGCCCTCGACATGCCACCGTCCAATGCGGATCAATTCCCAGAAGGTGTGGGTGTTTGTCGCATCCGCCATTTTGCGCAAGCCGAGGTTGATCCCTTCCGCCAAGATAACGTTCATTAGCCCGATCCGGTCAGCGCAGGGTGCTCCTGTGCGCAGATGGGTGAACGCTTCGGTGAAGCCGGTCGCCGCATCCACCTCCAGCAGGAGATCGGTGATGCGCGTGGGCGGGATCTGCTTGTAGAGATCGAGCACCAGATCTTCGGCGCCTGTCGGCGCGGCGGCTTCGAGTTTCTCGATATGCAGAACGCCGTTTTCAATCGACCCGCCCGGGATCGTGCCTGCGCGAGCGGCACGGCCAAGCTCGCGCAACCGCATGTCGAGGCGAGCTTGCCGGTCTGCCAGCCATTCCTCCGGCCGCAATGGCACAGCGAGACGACCGCCTTCCGCGATGGATTGTGCCGGAACGAGTGCGTGTTTCAGATCGCCATAGCGCCGGGACCTAGTAAGCCAGACATCTCCGGAGCGGAACGCATCGCGCAGATGGAACAGCACCGCGATCTCCCATAGGCGAGCGTCGCCAGCCCTCTGGGCCCGAAGGTGGCGATGCCATTTCGAGCTGGGCCGCAAGAAGCTGGTCATCGCGGCATCGTTCAAACCGGTACGAAGGGCCGTCACCGCTTCCAGAAGCGGCAGTGCAACGGGCGCAGCTCGCAGATCGAGCAGGCGCAACATGCGTGGAGCGTATCGGCGGAAGCGGTGATAACCGTCGAGCACATGATTGAGCGGATCGTCGGCCATGGTGGCGGTCAGCCTGGTTGCCATTGCAACAAGGGTTTTTAAGCCGTCCCACCCTGACCCACTCGCGATGACATCGCCCAGCGGCTGGCCATCATCCTGTGCATCGACCAGGGCGCCCCCGATCTCGGCGAAGGATTTCAGGGTGTCACGCACCACCCCCGCTTCGTCTGCGACCTTTGCATGGCAAATACGCTCCGAAGCACGGTAGAGACGGCCGACGATCCGGTCGTGGGTTTCGACCACTGCGTCGGCCAACATCGCCTGCCATTCCGAGACGCAAACAGCCAAGATCGCAAGCCGCCTGTCCTCCGGGAGATCGCGCATGCCGTCGGCATAATACCGTTCACCCTGCCTGCGCAGACGAGTCACCCGATGGGCAGGAACGCCGGCAAGCAGATCCTCGGGGAGATCGATGCGTTGCAGATATTCGAGCCGGTCGAGCAGCCGGTTGGCCGACGAAGAGTTCGAGCCAGGCTCGAACTGGCGCAGCCACACAAAACGGGTCACCCGATCATCAGCCGTCTCCTCGAGCAATGCCAGCAACGGCACTGTTGCAAAGTTAGCGATGAGGCAGCCTTTTGTCTTATTCAAAGGCCTTACATTTCAAAAACTCTGCTTACCAGGCGCATTTCGCCCAGGGGATCACCATAATAAAATGCTGAGGCCTGGCCTTTGCGTAGTGCACGCATCACCTCAATACCTTTGATGGTGGCGTAAGCCGTCTTCATGGATTTAAATCCCAGCGTGGCGCCGATTATCCGTTTCAGTTTGCCATGATCGCATTCAATCACGTTGTTCCGGTACTTAATCTGTCGGTGTTCAACGTCAGACGGGCACCGGCCTTCGCGTTTGAGCAGAGCAAGCGCGCGACCATAGGCGGGCGCTTTATCCGTGTTGATGAATCGCGGGATCTGCCACTTCTTCACGTTG
>NZ_JAGRQY010000177.1:0-4418 GCF_018223905.1 Klebsiella sp. 28 | reverse complement strand
GGCCCCGGCCCGGCGGTCAAAAAAGCCTTTGAAGCGGAGTGCGGCTGCGAGCTGAAGTTCGTCGCGCTGGAAGATGGCGTTTCGCTACTGAATCGCCTGCGCATGGAAGGCAAAAACAGCAAGGCCGACGTCGTGCTTGGCCTTGATAACAACCTGCTGGAAGCCGCGGCGCAGAGTAAGCTGTTTGCCAAAAGCAACGTACCCGCCAGCGCGGTCAGAGTGCCGGGCGGCTGGGATAATGACACCTTTGTTCCCTACGACTATGGCTATTTCGCCTTCGTCTATGACAAAAACAAACTGGCTAATCCACCGAAGAGCCTGAAAGAGCTGGTCGAGGGGCCGCAAAAATGGCGGGTCATCTATGAAGATCCGCGTACCAGCACCCCGGGACTGGGCCTGCTGCTGTGGATGCAAAAGGTCTATGGCGATCAAGCGCCCGAGGCCTGGCAGAAGCTGGCCGCGAAAACCGTTACCGTCACCAAAGGCTGGAGCGAAGCCTATGGCCTGTTCCTGAAAGGGGAAAGCGACCTGGTGTTGAGCTATACCACCTCGCCGGCCTACCACATGATTGAAGAGAAGAAAGACAACTATGCGGCGGCGAGCTTCGCCGAGGGCCACTATCTGCAGGTCGAAGTTGCCGCGCGTACCGCCGCCAGCAAGCAGCCGGAACTGGCGGAAAAATTCCTCAAATTTATGGTATCTCCTGGCTTCCAGAACGCCATCCCTACCGGCAACTGGATGTATCCGGTGACCCAGGTCACCCTGCCGGCCGGGTTTGATACCCTGGTGAAGCCGCAGACCACCCTGTCCTTTACCCCGCAGCAGGTCGCCAGCGAGCGTCAAACCTGGATTAGCGCATGGCAACGCGCCGTCAGCCGCTAAACCTTCGCGGGCTGATGCCGGGCCTGTTCGCCGCTACGCTGCTGTGCGCTGTCGCGCTGGCGGCGTTTCTGGCGCTGTGGTTTAGCGCCCCCGGCGCGGGCTGGCAATCGGTCTTCAGCGATAGCTACCTGTGGCATGTGGTCCGCTTCTCCTTCTGGCAGGCGTCGCTGTCAGCGCTGATCTCGGTGGGACCAGCCATCTTTCTCGCCCGCGCGCTTTATCGGCGTCGCTTCCCGGGCCGTACGCTGCTGCTGCGCCTGTGCGCGATGACCCTGATCCTGCCGGTGCTGGTGGCGGTGTTCGGTATCCTCAGCGTCTATGGCCGCCAGGGCTGGCTGGCCTCACTATTTAACGCGCTCGGCTGGCAATGGGAGTTCTCGCCCTACGGTCTGCAGGGCATCCTGCTGGCGCACGTCTTTTTCAATATGCCGATGGCGACCCGCCTGCTGCTGCAGGCGCTGGAGAACATTCCCGGCGAGCAGCGGCAAATTGCCGCCCAGCTTGGCATGCGCGGCTATGCCTTCTTCCGCCTCGTCGAATGGCCGTGGCTGCGCCGGCACATTCCCGCCGTCGCCGCGCTGATTTTTATGCTCTGCTTCGCCAGCTTCGCCACCGTGCTCTCGCTGGGCGGCGGCCCGAAAGCCACCACGATCGAGCTGGCTATCTACCAGGCGCTGAGCTTTGACTACGATCCGGCGCGAGCGGCAATGCTGGCGCTGATCCAGATGCTCTGCTGCCTTGGGCTGGTGCTGCTTAGCCAGCGTCTGAGTAAAGCCGTCGCCATCGGCGTCAGCCATGTGCGCGGCTGGCGCGACCCTGACGATCGCCTGCATAGCCGCCTGAGCGACGGGTTGCTGATCGGCGCCGCCCTGCTGCTGCTGCTCCCGCCGCTGCTGGCGGTCATCGTCGACGGGATCAACCGTAATATGCTGGACGTGCTGGCGCAGCCAGCGCTCTGGCAGGCATTGAGCACCTCTCTACGCATCGCCATCGCCGCCGGGCTATTGAGCGTGACCCTGACGATGATGCTGTTATGGAGCAGCCGGGAGCTGCGCGCTCGCCAGCGGCCGTTGGCCGGGCAGGCAATGGAGCTGAGCGGCATGCTGATCCTTGCGATGCCGGGAATTGTGCTGGCGACCGGCTTCTTCCTGCTGCTCAATAAAACTATCGGCCTGCCGGAGTCCGCCGACGGCATCGTCATCTTCACTAATGCCCTGATGGCGATCCCCTATGCGCTGAAAGTACTGGAAAACCCGATGCGCGACATTGCCGCCCGCTACAGCATGCTGTGCCAGTCGCTGGGTATTGAAGGCTTTGCCCGGCTGCGGGTGGTCGAGCTTCGCGCTCTCCGGCGCCCGCTGGCCCAGGCGCTCGCCTTCGCCTGCGTACTGTCGATTGGCGATTTCGGCGTGGTGGCGCTGTTCGGCAACGAGGCGTTCCGCACCCTGCCTTTCTATCTGTACCAGCAGATAGGCGCCTACCGCAGCCAGGACGGGGCCGTCACCGCCCTGCTCCTGCTGCTGCTCTGTTTCTTGTTGTTTACGCTGATTGAAAAACTTCCGGGGCGTGATGCTAAAACTCAATGATGTGACCTGGCTATACCAGCATCTGCCGATGCGCTTCACCCTCGACGTCGCGCGCGGGGAGCGCATCGCGGTGCTCGGTCCCAGCGGCGCCGGAAAGAGCACCCTGCTGAATCTAATCGCCGGGTTTCTGCCGCCCGCCAGCGGCAGCCTGCTGATTAACGGCGAGGCGCATAACGCGACGCCGCCGGCGCAGCGTCCGGTCTCGATGTTGTTTCAGGAGAATAACCTGTTTAACCATCTGACCATTCGACAAAATATCAGCCTCGGGATCCACCCAGGCCTTAAACTGAACCGCGAGCAGCAGGCGCAGGTCACGGCGATAGCTGGACAGATGGGAATTGATGCGCTGCTGGAACGTCTGCCCGGCGAGCTCTCCGGCGGTCAGCGGCAGCGCGCGGCGCTGGCCCGCTGTCTGGTGCGCCAGCAGCCGGTGCTGCTGCTGGATGAACCCTTCTCGGCGCTCGATCCGGCGCTGCGCCAGGAGATGCTGTCCCTGGTCGCCGATGTCTGCGAGCAGCAGCAGCTCACCCTGCTGATGGTCTCCCACAGCGTAGAGGACGCCGCGCGCATCGCGCCGCGCTCGATGGTGGTCGCCGAAGGGCGCATTGTCTGGGATGGCGCCACCGCCGAGCTGTTAAGCGGCCACAGCAGCGCCTCGCATTTGATGGGGATCAGCGCGCGATGACTTTGTGCAGGATCGCCAGATAGACCGGCATCAGCGGATGGCGGAAGACAAATGTTAACGCTGTAGCCGCCAGCGCGACCATCAGCGGCGACAGCCACAGCAGTCGGCCGCGCGGCAGCCAGCGGGTCAGCCGATCGCCTGAGGTTTTCGCGCTCCGCCACAGCCGCCAGCACAGCCATCCCGCCAGCCAGGCCAGCAGCGCCGCCCCCAATAGCAGCCATTTAAAGCTGGCGCTGTTTTCATCAGCCGGAATATCAATCGCCGCCCCGGCGAGGATGCCCGGAAGGAAATAGAGCGGCGGCCAGAGCAGGCAGCCGATAATATTCGGTAGCACGAACTTGGCCACCGGCAGGTCGAGCATCCCGGCGACCATTGGCACCAGCGGACGCGTCGGTCCGACAAAGCGGCCAATCAGAATGGTGATCATGCTGTGCTGATGCAGCGCATGCTCGGTTTTCTCCAGCAGGGCGCGGTTTTTCTTCATAAACGACCAGCGGTGCAACGGCTTCTTAAAGCGCCAGCCGAGCCAGAATGAGATCCAGTCGCCCAGCAGGCAGCCGACAATCCCCGCCAGCCACGCCTGCCAGAAGTTAACTTCGCCGCCGCCGATGAGCGCCCCAAGGCCAGCCATCATCACCGTGCCGGGTAAGATAAGCCCCACCAGCGCCAGCGACTCGAGAAAGGCCACCAGCATCACGGCTAACAATGAGTAGACCGTGGATTGGGTAATAAAGTGTTCGAGCAATGCTTGCATAATGTACCCGGTTAAAAAACGAAGCCCGGATTCTCCGAAGCCATCGCGCCGTCGTCAAGCCATCAATTGTCTTAATAGTTTACTGGCTGTGACATTTAAGCGGGTCATCATTTCACTTTCTTTACTTTTTATTCACAACCCGCGCGGAATTCGCTCGGGCTGGCCCCGGTGCATTTTTTAAACACGCGGGAAAAATAGAGCTGATCTTCGAAGCCGACGTTGCGCCCAACGGTGGCGATCGGCATCCGCGTGGTGCTGAGCAACAGTTTGGCCTGGCTGATGCGCTGATCCTCCCGCCAGCCGAGGACGCTGACCCCCAGCTGCTGGCGGAACAGGTGCGACAGACGCGAGGGCGACAGGCAAACGTGTTGGGCGACGCTGGCGATATCAAAATGGCTGTCCGCCAGATGGTCGCTGATGTACTGGCAGGCGTCGCGCACCCGGTTGTCCAGCGGCGGATGCAGCGATTCGTTGATCGCCTCCATCCGCCGCAGCAGCAGCTGTTCCAGCA
>NZ_JAGRQY010000176.1:0-6503 GCF_018223905.1 Klebsiella sp. 28 | reverse complement strand
TTTATGGGGTCAGTCCAGCAGCGCAGCCGGGCAATCCCTGAAGATTGCACTTTGCCAGCAATATAAAGCCCTCTTCACAGAGGGCTTTTATCGCACAATCGCGAAGATTAACGCTTAAAGCGGTCCGGGAAGGTCATTTCGCTGTAGCGAACAAAGCGGGTGCCTTTCGCCAGCTTGTAACCAAACCAGATGACGAGGAACAGCGGAATACCAATGTAGGTCGCCGCCACGCCGCCCCAGTCAATGGTGTCCTTGAGGAACGCTTCGTAGTTCTGTCCGAGGGTGATGATCAGGCACAGCACGAAGGCGAAGATCGGCCCCAGCGGGAAGAACCCGGAACGATACGGCAGATTATTAATATCGTTACCCTGCAGGACGTAGCCGCGACGGAAACGATAGTGGCTGATCGCAATACCCAGCCAGGCGATAAAGCCCGTCATCCCGGAGGTGTTCAGCAGCCACAGGTACACCGTCTGGTTGCCAAACATGGAAGTCAGGAAGCACAGCGCCGCGATCACGGTGGTCGCGTACAGCGCGTTACGCGGCACGCCGCCACGCGACAGCTTCGAGAAAATGCGCGGCGCTTTACCGTCGCAGGCCAGGGTGTACAGCATACGCGTGGAGGCGTACATCCCGGAGTTACCCGCCGACAGCACGGCAGTCAGGATAACGGCGTTCATGATTGCCGCCGCCGACAGCAAACCAGCATGCTGGAACACCAGGGTGAACGGGCTGACGGAGATATCCTTCACATCGTTGCGCAGCAGACTCGGATCGGTATACGGAATGATCAGGCTGATAATCAGGATCGCGAAGACGTAAAACAGCAGGATACGCCAGAAGACCTGGCGCACCGCGCGCGGAATGTTCTTCTCCGGATTTTCAGATTCACCGGCAGCGATGCCGATAAGCTCGGTGCCCTGGAACGAGAAGCCGACAATCATCGCCACGCCAATCATCGCCGAGAAACCGCCGGCGAACGGCGCATCCGCGATCCCCCAGTTGCTCCAGCCGGCTGGCTGCGCCCCTTTGAAGATGCCGACAATCATCATCACGCCGACGATGATAAAGATAATGACGGTGGCTACCTTTATCAGCGAGAACCAGTATTCCGCCTCGCCAAAGCCGCGCACCGAGATCCAGTTCAGCAGGAACATGATGCCGAGGAATAAGGCGCTCCAGATCCAGCCCGGAGTGTCGGGGAACCAGTAGCTCATCACCAGCTGTGAGGCCACGAGGTCAACGGCGATCGTCACCGCCCAGTTGTACCAGTAGTTCCAGCCCAGCGCGAAGCCGAAGCCTTCTTCAACATAATTCTGCCCGTAGGTGGCGAAGGAACCGGATACCGGCATAAACGCCGCCAGCTCGCCGAGGCTGGTCATCAGGAAATAGACCATCAAACCGATCAGAATATAAGACAGCAGCGCCCCGCCGGGACCTGCTTGCGAAATGGTTGCGCCAGAGGCAACAAAAAGACCCGTACCGATGGAACCGCCGATGGCGATCATGGTCAAGTGGCGCGCCTTCAGTTCACGACGTAGCGTGGGCGCTTCTGTGGTTTTAGTTTCCGAAACCATGTGATAATGCTATCCATCCAAAAAATGAGGCGCGATTGTAGCAGACGATCGGGGTTCCATCCGGTACAAATGCAAAGTTATAAGAGAGCTTCATGATCGCCCGCAAATTATTAGTAAAGCACTAACCTGCGGAATTGCCAGCGAATTCCCCCCGTAATCAGGCGATAAAACCGGGCTGCTACACCTGGCAATAGTGCAGAAAACGTTGTAATGCTTTAGAAATATGCTTCTGCCGGTGATGGATCCGCCACAGCGTGCGCGTCAGCCGGGGCAATGGCACTTTCAGCTCCGCCAGCGTGCCCGAGGCAAGCTGTTCGGCAATCACCCGCCGCGATAGACAGCTGATGCCCAGGCCATGCCTGACCGCGTGCTTGATCGCCTCTGAATTACCCAGCTCCATGCCCAGATGAAACGCCGGCAGATGCGACAGCAGAACGTAATCGACAATCTCCCGGGTGCCGGAGCCATGCTCGCGCAGGATCCACGGCGCCTCAGCCAGTTGCTGCAGGGTCACCTCCCCCGCCAGCAGCGGTGAGTTGGGCGCGGCAAACACCACCAGTTCATCCTCCAGCCACGGCTCGGCAATAATATCGGCGGCATGGCACGGCCCCTCAATCAGGCCGAAATCCACCCGCAGGTCGGCGACGGCGTTGATGACGTCCAGGCTGTTGCCGACGCTCAGCTCGACCGGCAGATCCGGGAAGTCATGACGATAGCGGGCAATAATCTCCGGCATAATATAGTTGCCGATGGTGCTGCTGGCGTAGACTCGGATCGCCCCGTTATCGCCGCGAAACAGCTGCTCGATCTCCAGGGCCCGCTCCAGCAGCGCCAGCGCACGCGGGTACAGCAGCCGTCCATGCTCATTCACCACCAGTCGTTTACCGACGCGGTCAAACAGCTGCACGCCGAGCTGCCCTTCCAGATCGGTCAGCGCGGCGCTGACCGCGGATTGCGAAAGCGCCAGCATCTGTGACGCCTGAGTGGTCGACCCACTCTTGTGGACTTCGGCGAACACTTCCAGCTGCCGCAGCGTAATATGCATAACCCACCCGTTTAGTAATCCAACCTGAATAACCTTCCTTACTATGGTGACACAAATCGAGGCGGCTGACGGAAGGAAAATCCGCTTATATCACAAAATCATCGTCTTGCCGGCGAGACCGCCCCGCTTCTGCCTAACCCGCTCTCGCCCCGTTGTAACCGGCGAAGCGGCCATTAACCACTTATTACGATTGATTATAAACATATAATCAATTTTATATTTAATCCCGCACGGCGTAACCTTTAGGCAGACAAAGGAGAAGGTTATGACAGCACTCACTTTACCCACCAAACATCGTTCCCTGTGGCATTTTGTCCCAGGCCTGGCGCTGACTGCCGCTCTGACCGGCGCCGCCCTGTGGGCCGGTAGTTTCCCGGCCATCGCCGGCGCAGGCTTTAGCGCCCTGACCCTCGCTATCCTGTTCGGGATGGTCGTCGGCAACACGGTCTACCCGAAAATCTGGCAGCCCTGCGACGGCGGGGTGATCTTCGCCAAGCAGCATCTGCTGCGCCTGGGGATCATCCTCTACGGCTTTCGCCTGACGTTCGCCCAGATTGCCGACGTCGGCGTGAGCGGTATTTTGATTGACGTTCTGACGCTCTCCAGTACCTTTTTTATCGCCTGCTTCCTTGGCCAGAAAGTGTTTGGTCTCGATAAACACACCAGCTGGCTGATCGGCGCCGGCAGCAGCATCTGCGGCGCGGCGGCCGTGCTCGCCACCGAGCCGGTGGTCAAAGCCGAAGCCAGTAAAGTGACGGTTGCCGTCGCCACAGTGGTTATCTTCGGTACCATCGCCATCTTCCTCTACCCGGCGATGTACCCGCTGCTGGCGCACTGGTTTACCCCGGAGACCTACGGGATCTATATGGGCTCCACCATGCATGAAGTGGCGCAGGTTGTTGCCGCCGGCCATGCGGTCAGCCCGGACGCGGAGAACGCGGCGGTTATCGCCAAAATGCTGCGCGTCATGATGCTGGCTCCGTTCCTGCTGTTCCTGGCGGCGCGTGTTAAACAGCTGACCCCGGCAGGCAACGGCGAGAAAAGCAAAATCACCATTCCGTGGTTCGCCATTATGTTCATCCTGGTGGCGGTGTTTAACTCCTTCCATCTGCTGCCGAAAGCCGTGGTGGATATGCTGGTGACGCTGGATACCGTCCTGCTGGCGATGGCAATGGCCGCCCTCGGGGTCACCACCCACGTCAGCGCGCTGAAAAAAGCCGGGGCGAAACCGCTGCTGATGGCGCTGATGCTGTTCGTCTGGTTGATTGTCGGCGGCGGGGTCATTAACGTCGCTATCCACAGCCTGATGGCATAAAGCACTACATCTTTCTCCAGTTAAGCCGCTATCATTACCCACCCCCCAGCGGCTTTAACTGGAGTTTTTTTATGAAATACGTAGGAGCGCACGTGAGCGCCTCAGGTGGACTGGCCAATGCCGCCATTCGCGCCGCCGAAATCGAAGCAACCGCCTTCGCCCTCTTCACCAAGAACCAGCGCCAGTGGCGCGCCGCGCCGCTCAGCGACGAGACCATCGCCGAATTCAAAGCCGCCTGTGAAAAGTATCACTTTGGCCCGGGGCAGATCCTGCCGCACGACAGCTACCTGATTAACCTTGGCCACCCGGTGGAAGAAGCGCTGGAAAAATCCCGTGATGCCTTCATTGATGAAATGACCCGCTGCCAGCAGCTGGGGCTGACGCTGCTCAACTTCCACCCCGGCAGCCATCTGCAGCAGATCCCGGAGGAGGAGTGCCTGGCGCGCATCGCCGAATCGATCAATATCGCGCTGGCGAAGACCGAAGGCGTTACTGCGGTGATCGAAAACACCGCTGGCCAGGGCAGCAACCTCGGCTTTAAGTTCGAGCACCTCGCGGCCATCATCGACGGCGTGGAAGATAAATCCCGCGTCGGCGTCTGCATTGATACCTGCCATGCTTTCGCCGCCGGCTACGACCTGCGCAGCGCCGAAGCCTGCGAAAAAACCTTCGCCGCCTTCGAACGCATCGTCGGTTTTCAGTATCTGCGCGGCATGCATCTCAACGATGCCAAGAGCGCCTTCGGCAGCCGGGTCGACCGTCACCACAGCCTGGGGGAAGGCAACATCGGCCACGATTGCTTCAGCTGGATCATGCAGGACAGCCGCTTCGACGGTATTCCGCTGATTCTTGAAACCATCAACCCGGATATCTGGGCGGAAGAGATTGCCTGGCTGCGGGCGCAGCAGATTGCCGAAGTGGCGTAAATAGAGACAAAAAAAGGGCCGAACAGTCGGCCCTTTTTTATTGCGGTAGGATTATGCCGCTTTTTCAACTTCCGCTGTTTGCGCCTCAGGGCGTTTCAGCACGGCGTAGGCAAGGCCCGCCACCAGCGTTCCGGCAACAATCGCCAGCAGGTAGCCCAGCACCGGCGTAATCGCCCCCGGGATCAGCAGAACAAACAGCCCGCCGTGCGGCGCCATCAGTTTCGCGCCGACCGCCATGGAGATAGCGCCGGTTACCGCGCCACCGACGATACAGCACGGCAGAACGCGCATCGGGTCACGGGCGGCAAAAGGAATCGCCCCTTCCGAGATAAAGCACAGGCCAAGAACCAGCGCGGCTTTGCCCCCTTCCCGCTGCCCTTTGTCGAACTTATTGCGCGCTACCAGCGTCGCGATACCCATCGCCAGCGGTGGCACCATACCGGCCGCCATGATCGCCGCCATCGGCGCATAAGTCTGGGTACTCAGCAGGCCAACGCCAAAGGCATAGGCCGCTTTGTTTACCGGCCCGCCCATATCGGTACACATCATCGCGCCGAGGATCGCGCCCAGCAGAACCGCGTTGGCGGTGCCCATGGTTTGCAGCCAATGGGTCAGCCAGGCGAGGATACCGGCTACCGGTTTACCGATCAGATAGATCATTGCCAAACCCACGATCAGACTGGAGACCAGCGGAATGATCAGGATTGGCTTCAGGGCTTCCATACTCTGCGGCAGTTTCAGCTTCGTGCTGATGGCTTTCGCCACATAACCGGCAAGGAAACCAGCGATGATCCCGCCGATAAAGCCGGAGCCGCCGCTAACCGCCAGCATACCGCCGATAAGGCCCGGGGTCAGACCCGGACGGTCGGCAATGGAGAAGGCGATAAAGCCTGCCAGTACCGGCACCATCAGCGCGAAGGCCGAGCCGCCGCCGATCTGCATCAGCGCCGCCGCCAGGGTGTCTTTCACTTCAAACGCTTTGATCCCGAAGGCAAAGGAGAGCGCGATACACAGGCCCCCGGCCACTACCATCGGCAGCATATAGGAGACGCCGGTCAGCAGGTGGCGATAGGCGCCCGCCGACTCTTTTTTCCCTTCAGCAGCCGCCTGAGGTTTGCCGGATGGCTGGTACGGTTTGGCTTCCGCCACCGCTTTATCCAGCTCCTGGGCGGTTTTCTTCAGCGCCAGACCGGTGGTGGTGCGGTACATCGGCTTGCCGGCGAATTTCGCCAGGTCCACCTCGATATCGGCAGCGACGATCACAAGATCCGCCTCGGCCACCTCTTCCGGGGTGATGGCATTGCCCGCCCCAACGGAGCCGCGGGTCTCCACCTTCACCCACCAGCCGCGTTTTTTGGCTTCGGTTTCGATGGCTTCTGCCGCCATAAAGGTGTGGGCGACGCCGGTCGGACAGGCCGTGACCGCGACAATGCGTTTCTGCCCCTGAGCGGCGGCCGGAACGGCTACCGCCGCTGGCGCAACGTAGGGCTTAGCGTGGTCTTTCGCTTCTCCCAGGAACAGCTCCGGATGGGCGACAGCACGGTTAATATCGCCCAGGTAAACGTTTTTACCATTCAGCGCGCTATCGGCCGGCAGCGCGGTTCCCAGCACGATGGCCAGTTCGGCGTCATTCGGGTTAT
>NZ_JAGRQY010000175.1:0-7810 GCF_018223905.1 Klebsiella sp. 28 | reverse complement strand
CGAGGCCAGCAAAGCGGTGGCCCGCCTGCATCAGCTGGATCCGCGCTACACGGTGTTTGCCCAGCAGGCGCCGCAGGCTATCGATCGCGGCGTGTTTCATAACGACGTCATCGCGGTCAGCAATCGCCATGTGCTGTTTCACCATCAGCAGGCGTTTGTCGATCAGGCGACAGTGCTGGCCACGCTGCGGGCTAAAAGCGACAGTCTGGATATCCCGTTCACCAGCGTGGAAGTGCCGGACGAGCGGGTTTCGCTCGATGACGCCGTGGCCTCATACCTGTTCAACAGCCAGCTGCTGAGCAAACCAGACGGCAAGATGCTGATCGTGGTGCCGGAGGAGTGCCGCCAGCGGGAAAACGTCTGGCGCTATCTCAGCGATCTCGCCGTCGACAGCGCATCGCCGATCGATGAAGTGGCGGTCTTTGACCTGCGGGAAAGCATGCGCAACGGCGGCGGCCCGGCCTGTCTGCGGCTGCGAGTGGTACTCAACGAGGCGGAGCGCCAGGCGGTCAACGCCCATAGCCTGATGAACGACGAACGTTATCAGCAGCTGACGGCATGGGTGGAAAAACACTATCGCGACCGGCTGCATGCCCGCGATCTGGCGGACCCGCAGCTGCTGCGCGAGGTTTATCAGGCGCTGGATGAGCTGACGCAGATCCTGCGCCTCGGCGCGGTCTATGATTTTCAGCGTTAAGGAGCGGCAGATGGAGCACCTGGTTAACGATTTACTGCACTGCCGCCTGCAGGCGTGGACCTTTCCGGCGGGCATCGAGGCCCGCTGGCTGGGCGAGGGCATTTTACAGCTGCTGCCGACGGCGCCGTGGCGCCAGGCGACGATCCTCTCCGCCGGCGTGCATGGCAATGAGACCGCGCCGATTGAACTGCTGCTGCAGCTAACCCACGATCTGAGCCAGGGGCGGCAGCCGCTCACGCAGGCGCTGCTGATCGTCTTTGGTAATCTGCCGGCGATCCGCGCCGCGCGCCGCTATCTGCATAACGACCTGAATCGCCTGTTCGGCGGCCGCCATCTGGCGGTCACCCCGGGAAATGAGTCGCGGCGGGCTTTTGCGCTGGAGCAGGCGGTGCAGGCTTTTTATCGCGCCGCCGATGCGGCGGGGCCGGTCAACCGTGGTCATCTCGATATGCACACCGCCATTCGCGAATCGCTGTATCGCCAGTTTGCGCTGCTCCCGGCCCACGCCGGGGATTTTTCGCCCGATTTCTATCAGCTGCTGCAGGCCAGCGGGATGGACGCCGTCGTGCGCCATACCGAAGCGGGCGGCACCTTCACCCATTTCACCTGCGAAAAGTTCGCCGCGCAAAGCGCCACCCTGGAGCTGGGGAAAGTGATGCCGTTCGGCGCCAACGATCTCAGCCTGTTCGCCGCCGCCGACGCGGCGATCCGGGCCTGGATCGCTGATGCGCCGCTGCCGCCGCGCGACAAAGCGCCGGTGGACTACTTCCTGGTCGAGGAGAGCATCATCAAGCGCGAGGGGGAATTTACGCTTAATCTCGCGGCAGACGTTGAAAACTTCACCGCGCTCCCGGCAGGGTATGAGATCGCCCGCCAGGCAGAGAAACGTTGGGTGGTGCAGGCCCGGGCCCCCTATATCCTCTTTCCCAACGCCGGGGTCGCCACCGGCCAGCGCGCCGGGCTGTTGCTCCGCGCCGCTGCCCTTCGTCTCCCGCAACCAGCCTGAGGAAACACCATGACTGAACATCAACATCAGGCGTCACCTGCCGCCGGAGGTGAAGGCGCGTCACAGCTTAAGCGCGGGCTCAGCGCCCGCCATATCCAGATGATTGCCCTCGGCGGCGCCATCGGCACCGGGCTGTTTATGGGGGCGGGGCGCAACATCGCCGTCGCCGGCACCTCGATCCTGGTTATCTATGTGCTGGTCGGGTTCTTTACCTATATGGTGATGCGGGCGATGGGAGAGCTGCTGCTCACCCGCCATGACTACCGCTCGTTTGCCGACTTTGTCGGCGAGTATCTCGGGCCGCAGGCCAGCTTTTACCTCGGCTGGACCTACTGGCTAAGCTGGGTGGTGACCTGTATCGCCGACGTGGTGGTCTGCGGGAGCTATATGCAGTACTGGTTCCCGGAACTGTCGGCGTGGATGCCGGCCCTCAGCATGCTCGCGATCCTGTTCCTGCTTAACCTGCTGTCGGTGAAAATGTTTGGCGAGGCGGAGTTCTGGTTCGCCCTGATCAAGGTGATCACCATTATCGCCCTGATCGGCACCGGCGGCTGGATGATTGCCACCGGCTGGACCTCCCCGGACGGCGTGACGGCCTCCCTCAGCCATCTCACCGACCCGACGGCCTTTATGCCCCACGGCATCACCGGCTTTTTCGCCGGCTTCCAGATAGCGATCTTCTCCTTTACCGGCATTGAGCTGCTGGGCACCATGACGGCGGAGACCCGCGATCCGCAGCGCATTTTGCCCAAGGCGATCAATGCTCTGCCGCTGCGGATTATCATCTTCTATCTGCTGTCGATGGTGGTGATCATCGCTGTCGCCTCGTGGCCGGGGGTGTCGGCGGAGACCAGCCCCTTCGTGACGCTGTTCGCCAAGGCCGGGCTGCCTGCCGCCGCGGCGGTGATTAACTTTGTGGCGCTGACCTCGGCGATGTCCTCGGCCAACAGCGGGGTCTTCTCCAGCACCCGCATGCTGTACGGCCTGTCGGTGGAGAAGCATGCGCACTGGCAGTTTCGTATCCTGTCGCGCAGTACCCGCATTCCGGTGCGCAGCCTGCTGTTCTCCTGCTTCTGCATGCTGATCGGCACGCTGTTGCTGTTTCTGGTGCCGAACGTGATGACCCTGTTCACCATCGTCTCGACCCTGGCGGCGATTATGGTGGTGTTCAGCTGGGGGATGATCCTCGTGGCCTATCTGGTTTACCGCCGTCAGCGTCCGGACCTGCACGCCGGGTCGATCTTTAAGATGCCCGCCGGGGTGGTGATGAGCTGGGTGAGCCTGCTGTTCTTCGCGTTCGCTATCTTCATCATGATCTTTGACCCGGACACGCTGCTGGCGCTGTTGGCTTCTCCGCTGTGGTTTATCGCGCTGTGGGGCTTCTGGAAGCTGAAGCAGCGGCGCGAGGGGCAGCTTCAGCTGGACAACCAGAGCGCCTGACACCCGCCGGTCCTGGCGGCCGGCTAAGCAGGGGGGAAGACTTGACGCCTGTTTGTGCCCGGTGACGGCTGGCGCCTTACCGGGCCTACATGCTTACCGGACCTGGGATAAGCGGTTTCCCCCGCGGCGCGATCCCCCCAGGCCCGCGCACGCGCAGCGCCGCCGGGCGGGATAGTCGGCTCCGGAGCGGCTTTACTGCCCGGTGGCGGCTGGCGCCTTACCGGGCCTACATGCTTACCGGACCTGGGATAAGCGGTTTCCCCCGCGGTGCGATCTCCCAGTAGGCCCGCGCAAGCGCAGCGCCGCCGGGCGGGATAGTCGGCTCCGGAGCGGCTTTACTGCCCGGTGGCGGCTGGCGCCTTACCGGGCCTACATGCTTACCGGACCTGGGATAAGCGGTTTCCCCCGCGGCGTGATCTCCCCCCAGGCCCGCGCACGCGCAGCGCCGCCGGGCGGGATAGTCGACTCGGGAGCGGCTTTACTGCCCGGTGGCGGCTGGCACCTTACCGGGCCCATGCTTACCGGACCTGGGATAAGCGGTTTCCCCCGCGGCGTGATCTTTCTCCAGGCCCGCGCAAGCGCAGCGCCGCCGGGCGGGATAGTCGGCTCCGGAGCGGCTTTACTGCCCGGTGGCGGCTGGCGCCTTACCGGGCCTACATGCTTACCGGACCTGGGATAAGCGGTATCCCCCGCGGTGCGATCTCCCCCCAGGCCCGCGCACGCGCAGCGCCGCCGGGCGGGATAGTCGGCTCCGTAGTAGCCCTGGCGGGCTGCGGTCAGGCGCTTTCCGCCCGGGAGGGGGCCGTGCCCAACGCGGACTTCATCCGGCTGGCGCAGAATATCGCCAGGAGCGAAATCGCCACCGTAACGCCCAGATAAATGGCCACCGGCCGCCAGTCACCGTCATATTTTGCCAGCAGACCGGTGGCGATAAGCGGCGCGGTGCCCCCGGCCAGCGCGGCGCCCAGCTGGTAGCCGAGGGTGATCCCGGTATAACGCACATTGGCGCTGAAAATCTCAGAGCACAGGGTGCCGAGCACCGCGGTTACCGGCGCCCACAGGATGCCGAAGGCAACGATCGTCGCCAGCATGATGCCCCAGCCGCTACCGGTGTCGAGCAGCAGGAACCACGGGACGATAAACAGCCCCAGCAGCACCACGCTCAGGGTGTACATCTTTTGCCGACCCACCTTGTCTGACAGCAGCCCCATCAGCGGGATCATCACGGTGGCCACCAGCGCGCCCAGGGTCACGGATTCCAGCGCCTGCGACTTCTGATAGCTCAGGGTGGTGGTGGCGTAGCTGACTACAAAGGTGGAGAAGATATAGAAGGGGGCGGTCTCCACCACTTTCAGGCCGGCGGCGATCAGCACTTCCCGCCAGTGGTGCTTGAGCGTATCGCGCAGCGGGGCCTTCGCCACCTGGCCGGATTTTTTCACCTGCTTAAAGGCGGGCGTTTCGTCGATATCTTTGCGGATCCACAGGCCGAGAAAAACGAGGACGGAGCTGAGCAGGAACGGTATGCGCCAGCCCCAGGCGAGAAACTGCGCCTCATCGAACAGCGTCATCAGCGAGACGATAAATGTTGCCATCAACATGCCGATGGTCACCCCGGCCTGGGGAATGCTGCCGAAAAAGCCTTTCCGCTTTTCCGGCGCGTATTCATAGGCCAGCAGCAGCGCGCCGCCCCATTCGCCGCCGATACCCATGCCCTGAATAATGCGCAGAGTAATCAGCAGGGCCGGCGCCCAGAGGCCCACCATCTCGTAGGTGGGCAGCAGGCCGATCGCCACCGTGGCGCTCCCCATCAGCGACAGGGTCAGCACCAGCGTCTTCTTGCGGCCGATGCGATCGCCGATATGGGCGAAAATCACGCCGCCGATGGGGCGGATAAAAAACGTCAGCGAGAAGGAGAGCCAGGAGAGGATCAGGCCGATAACCGGGTCGACCATCGGAAAGAAGATTTTGTTGAACACCAGCGCGGCGGCGGTGCCATAGAGAAAATAATCGAACCATTCGATGGCGCTGCCTGTCAGGCTCGCGATCAGTACCTTCTTGTTTTTCTGCAGAATGGATGCAGTGTTGTCTTGTGGATTGCTCATTACGAAACGTTCTCCCGCCACGGTAGATAGGTCAGGTGTCACTCTGTACGAGCAGGGTGCAACCTGATGTGAAAAGGTTGTGTAATTGTTAAGCAACTTAGGGTTGAAGGTTACAATTGGCAAGTTTATGGCTGGCAAACTGGGCATTATGGCGCGCTTAGAACTGGTATAACCGCGACGCTATTTTTTATTTTCCACCTGATTTTGCTGTTTTTTGTTATTTTCATAGTGAGTTGTTCAGGTGCAACCCGCCTGTTTTTAGATGTTTCTTGTTATTTCAAAATGGTTACAAATCGACGCCGCTATGCCTCCCGGCAGGCGGCGTTTATGATAGCGAAAGCATCCTCTCCGCTCGGCTGAGAGAGGATTAAGGAGACAGAATGGCAGAACAATTTCCTCCGCTGTCGGCAGCGACGCTGGCGGCGGCTAACCAGGTCGGCGCCTGGCTGGCGCAGGACGATCTGGCGACGCTGCCCGCGCTGCCGCAGGTGGACGTGGTAGTGCTGGCCGGCAACGCCGTGATCCCAACCATCGACGCCGCCTGCCGTCTGGCGGCGGCGCAGGCGGTCCCGCTGCTGATCAGCGGCGGCGTGGGACATTCTACGGGCTATCTCTACGAGGCGGTGCGCCAGGATCCCCGTTACCGTACGTTGCCGGTGGATGGCCGCCCGGAAGCACATGTTCTGGCCGACATTGCTCATGACTACTGGCACATCCCCCATTCGCGGCTGGTGGTGGAGGACCAGTCAACCAACTGCGGTGAGAACGCCCGTTTTACCCGGACCACGCTGGAGAGCCGGGGGCTCGCCCATCGTCGCGGGATCGTCATTCAGGACCCGACTATGCAGCGGCGAACCATGGCTACCTTCGCCCGCGTCTGGCAGGGGGCGACGACGCCGCCGCAGTGGTTGAGCTTTCCCGGCTGCTCGCCGGTGCTGGAGCAGACCGATGGCCAACTGGGGTTCGCGGGCGGCGGAGCGGGGCTCTGGCCGGTCACCCGCTACCTGGGGCTGCTGCTGGGCGAGCTGCCGCGCCTGCAGGATACCCCTGAAGGGTACGGTCCGCGGGGAAAAGACTTCATCAGCCATGTCACCTTCCCGCCGGAGATCCTCGACGCCTGGCGACAGCTGCGGGAGGACGCCCAGCTTGCCGGGGCGCTGCAGGCCCGCACCCTCGGCTGAAAAATGCCCGTTTACGGCAGATTCGTCGCAAACGGGCAATTTGTGTTATTAAAATGTAACCTCAAGCGGGCATTTTTGGCCCGTTTTTATGAATCAGCTCACAGAACTGCGTCAATGTGCTGCCGAACAGCGGCTTATCCGCCCGATATTTAACAAAAAAATCACCTGTTAAATACAAATGCACCACAGGAGCAGCCATGACAGCACCCGTTCAACACCCGATGTATATTGATGGCCAGTTCGTTTCCGGTCGCGGCGACGGCTGGATCGACGTGCTTAACCCGGCGACCGAAGCGTTGCTGTCGCGGATCCCGGACGGGACTGCCGAAGAGGCGCGGCTGGCGATTGACGCCGCCGAGCGCGCCCAGCCCGGCTGGGAAGCGCTGCCGGCCATTGAGCGTGCGGGCTGGCTGCGCAAAATTGCCGCTGGTATCCGTCAGCGTGCCGACGAGATCGCCGGGCTGATTGTCGCTGAAGGCGGCAAGATCAAGCAGCTGGCGGCGGTGGAGGTTGCGTTCACCGCGGACTATCTCGACTATATGGCAGAATGGGCGCGCCGTTACGAAGGTGAGATCGTGCAGAGCGATCGCCCGGGGGAGAATATCCTTGTCTTTAAACGCGCGCTGGGGGTGACCACCGGGATCCTGCCGTGGAACTTCCCGTTCTTTCTTATCGCCCGCAAGCTGGCGCCGGCCCTGATCACTGGAAATACCATTGTCATTAAGCCCAGCGAATTTACGCCCAATAATGCCATCGCCTTTGCCGAGATTGTCCATCAGGTTGGGTTGCCGAAAGGGGTCTTTAACCTTGTGCTTGGCCGCGGAGAAACCGTTGGCCAGGAGCTGGCCGGCAATCCGAAGGTGGCGATGGTCAGCATGACCGGCAGCGTGGCGGCGGGAGAAAAAATTATGGCCGCTGCGGCGAAAAATATCACCAAAGTGTGCCTCGAGCTCGGCGGCAAAGCGCCTGCCATTGTAATGGACGATGCGGATCTGGAGCTGGCGGTGAAAGCGGTAGTGGACTCGCGGGTGATTAACACCGGGCAGGTGTGTAACTGCGTCGAGCGGGTCTATGTTCAGCAGGGAATATACGACCGCTTCGTCAACCGCCTCGGTGAGGCGATGAAGGCCGTCCAGTTTGGCGACCCGGCGACGCGGGATGACATCGCGATGGGGCCGCTGATCAACGCGGCGGCGCGGGACCAGGTGGCGGGCAAAGTGGCGAAGGCGGTGGCGCAGGGGGCGCGGGTGGCGCTGGGCGGTCAGCCGCTGGAGGGCAAAGGCTATTTTTATCCGCCGACCCTGCTGCTGGATGTACGTCAGGAGATGGACATTATCCATGAGGAAACCTTCGGTCCGGTGCTGCCGGTGGTGGCCTTTTCGAC
>NZ_JAGRQY010000174.1:0-6736 GCF_018223905.1 Klebsiella sp. 28 | reverse complement strand
TTATATGTCCCGCAGGTCGGGATCATCAACCCCAGCGAAATGTCGCCGACCAACTCCATCGAGGCCGCCATCTGGGTGGCGCTCGGCGGGCGCGGCACCCTGATTGGCCCGGTGCTTGGCGCCGGATTGGTCAACGGTGCGAAAAGCATTTTCACCGTGGCGATGCCAGAGTACTGGCAGCTGTTTCTCGGCCTCATCTTCATCATTGTGACCCTGTTTTTACCCCGCGGGGTGATGGGCCTGCTGCGTCGAGGAGACCGCTAATGCAACCGGATGAAGGACTATTTACCCGCCAGCTGCCCGGCGATCGCTTTCGCGAACAAACCGATCCGGTGCTGCAGCTGGAGAACATCAACGTCAGCTTTGACGGTTTCCGGGCGCTGACGGATCTGTCGCTGGCGATAGGCGTCGGCGAACTGCGCTGTGTGATCGGCCCCAACGGGGCGGGCAAGACCACCCTGATGGACGTGATCACCGGCAAGACCCGGCCGCAAAGCGGCAAAGCGCTCTATGACCAGTCGGTGGATCTGACCACTCTTGACCCGGTGGCCATCGCCCGCCAGGGCATCGGGCGCAAGTTTCAGAAGCCGACGGTCTTCGAAGCGCTGACGGTGGCGGAAAATCTCGCCCTGGCGATGAAGGGGGATAAATCGGTGTGGGCCAGCCTGCGCGCCCGGATGAGCAGCGAACAGGACGATCGGCTGAATGAGGTGCTGCGCTTGCTGCGTCTTGACGGCGAGCGCTACCGCCAGGCCGGTCTGCTGTCCCATGGTCAGAAACAGTTTCTTGAGATCGGCATGCTGCTGGTGCAGGAGCCGCATCTGCTGCTGCTTGATGAGCCGGCGGCCGGCATGACCGATGCGGAAACGGAGTATACGGCGGAGCTGTTTCGTACCCTGGCTGGACAGCACTCCCTGATGGTGGTGGAGCACGACATGGGATTTGTCGAGACCATCGCCGACCGGGTGACGGTCCTGCATCAGGGCCAGGTGCTGGCGGAGGGATCGCTGCGGGAGGTACAGGCCAATGAGCAGGTCATTGAAGTTTATCTGGGACGTTAAGGAGCGCCAATGTTACAGGTGAGACAGCTACATCAATACTACGGCGGCAGCCATATTTTGCGTGGGGTGGATTTTTCCGCCCGCCAGGGCGAAGTCACCTGCCTGCTGGGGCGCAATGGCGTCGGTAAGACCACGCTGCTGAAATGCCTGATGGGGCTGATCCCGGCGCGCAGCGGTGAGGTACGCTGGCAGGATCAGAACATCACCCATCGCAAACCGCACCAGCGGGTGCAGGCCGGGGTCGCCTACGTCCCCCAGGGGCGCGAGATATTTCCGCGCCTGACGGTGGAAGAAAACCTGCTGATGGGGCTGTCGCGCTTTCCCGCCCGCGAAGCGCAGCAGGTGCCGGAGGAGATCTACCAGCTTTTCCCGGTGCTCAGGACCATGAAGCAGCGGCGAGGCGGTGACTTATCCGGCGGCCAGCAGCAGCAGCTGGCGATTGGCCGCGCGCTGGCCAGCCGCCCACAGCTGCTGATCCTTGATGAACCCACCGAGGGGATCCAGCCCTCGGTCATCAAAGAGATTGGCGAGGTGATCCGCCAGCTGGCGAGCCGCGGAGACATGGCGATCCTGCTGGTGGAGCAGTTCTATGACTTTGCCGCCGGGCTGGCGGACCACTACCTGGTGATGTCGCGCGGCGCCATCGTCCAGCAAGGCAAGGGGGGTGATATGGAGAGCGACGGCGTGCGCGCCATGGTGACCATCTGACCAGGCCGGCGGCGGTCGCGCCGCCGGTTTGCGGCCTATTTGCGCAGCAGCCGCTGCAGGCGCGCCTGGCGCCAGTTTTTAATCCATTCGCCGAACACGAACAGGCGTAATCCTCTCACCACCAGCAGGGCGCCCCAGATCAGGGCGACCCAGCCGGACCAGTAGTACTGTGGATTAGTGAAGCGGTTAAGCACCGCCAGCAGCACGCAAACCACCAGCGCCACCGACAGCGAACGGAAAAAGCGGCTCTCCTGATGCACCCGCGCTTTGGCTTCCTCTATGCGCAAATCCAGTGAGGCTTCCTGGCCCGGCGCGTCTTCCCGCCGGGCTTCGCCGCCGATCTCGGCCACCGTCACCTCAAAGACCGCGGCGAGGGCGCTGAGGGTCTCCAGCCCCGGGCGTTCGCCATTCTCAATGCGCTGGATCGTGCGGACGCTGAGACCCGCCATTTCGGCCAGCTGCTCCTGGGACCAGGCGCGCTGCAGCCGTAATTGTTTGACCTGATTGTTGCTGTTCATATTCGTATGCTCCATAACGTTCTGCGGATGTAAACCTGTGATGGAGTATGGTGAACCGGGCCGCCAGCCACCACGACAGCGACCCGACAACGGCCCGACAGCAACCTGACAGCCGCATGCCAGCTGGCGTCAGGCGTTGGCCAGCGGAGAATCCGGTTGCCAGGGGCGGGCATTGATCCCGCGGAAAATCATCAGCCAGGCGGCGACAATCGCCACGATAAGAATGACAAAAAGCGACCAGTGCGGCAGATGGGTGAGGATCAACCCCGTCAGCATCGGGTTGAATGCCGCCCCCAGCCACCCCAGCGACTGGGCGGAGAAGTAGCTGGCCTTCATCCCCGGCGGGGCAATATGGTCAATCAGCATATACTCCCCGGGGGCATAAATCACTTCCCCGAGGGTGAAGATCGCCGCCGAGATCCCCCACGCCCACAGGCTGGCGCCAGAGAACATAAAGCCCACAAGGCCGATCACAAAGCAGACGGTGCCGAAGGTCATCAGCGGGCGGATATTTCTCGCGCTCAGCCGCCGGCCAACCGCGTACTGCAGAGCAACCACCACCGCGGCGTTGACCGGCAGCACCACGGCCACCACTTTCTCGGCGAAATCGCTGCTGGCGACCACCAGCACATACTGCGAGAGACAGGAGGCGAAGGCGCCGCCGACGAAGGAGGCCAGCAGCCCGGAGCAGGTAAACCACAGCAGCGCCCGGTCGCGCAGCAACACCGAAGGCGACCAGGGCGCGGCGCCCGGCTGGGCCGCGGCGGCGCCATCCCGCTGAAGAAACAGCTGAATAAACACCAGCGGAAAGGCGGCGCAGGCGGCCGCCAGCCAGAACGGCAAATTGATACTGTGCATTACCAGCAGGGTGCCGATGGGCGGCCCAACGGTCCAGCCGATGTTGAGGATGGTGTAGTTCAGCGAGAAGATGCGCGCTTTTTTCTCTGCCGTCAGCCGGTCGGCGAACCAGGCTTTCAGGACGGTGGAAAAGACCGAGTAGGCGCAGTTGATCAGCGCAAAGAAGATCACCACCAGGGGGGCGTTATTGACCAGCGGTATTGCGCTGAAGCCGAGAATAAATACCAGCACTGACCACACCATATAGCGCTTTTTATCGAACCTGTCAGCGAGGATGCCAAAACCCATGCTGAACAACACCCCAACCACCAGCGCCAGCGACAGGGCATAGCCAATCACATCCACCTCCAGCTGAAAGCGTCGGGTGAGATAGATGGTCATAAACGGCAGTGTGGCCCCGCGGCCGATAGTCAACAGTAACGACGATGTCAGCAGCGCGATGGTGGAGCGCCGGAGAGTGGTGATCATAATTTCCTTGCCTGTCATGTTGTTATAATTTTATGTCTTCGATCACAAATAACACGGCCATTACGCCTTGTACAGGTCATCGCGGTCGACGGGCGCACTTCCGGGCCTGCCAAAAATAATGATCTATCCCGGCGGCCGCTTTTTCGCTACTTTGATTTTGTTCACAAAAATTCCAATAACGACAGAGGCAGGGGTATGACGAGGAAAGATGGACTACTGGCGCTGCTGGTAGTGGTGGTGTGGGGGCTTAACTTTGTGGTGATTAAGCTGGGGTTGCACAATATGCCGCCGCTGATGCTGGCGGGGCTGCGCTTTATGCTGGTCGCCTTCCCGGCGCTGCTGTTTGTCGCCCGGCCAGCTATTCCGCTGCGCCTGCTGCTGGGCTATGGCCTGACCATAAGTTTCGGTCAGTTCGCCTTTCTGTTCTGCGCTATCGGCCTGGGTATGCCGGCCGGGCTGGCCTCCCTTGTGCTGCAGGCGCAAGCCTTCTTCACCATCATCCTTGGCGCCTTCGTCTTTGGCGAACGTCTGCAGGGCAAGCAGCTGGCGGGGATCGCCCTGGCGATCTTTGGCGTGCTGGTGCTGGTGGAGGGCAGCCTTGGCGGGGAGCATGTGCCGCTGGTGGGCTTTATGCTGACCCTCGCGGCGGCGCTCAGCTGGGCCTGCGGCAATATTTTCAACAAGAAAATCATGTCCCAGGCGAGCCGGCCGCCAATCATGTCGCTGGTGGTCTGGAGCGCGCTGATCCCGGTGCTGCCGTTTATGCTGGCCTCATTGTTGATCGATGGCCCGCAGACCATGCTGGCGAGTCTGCAACACATCGATCTGCTGACGATACTGTCGCTGCTTTATCTGGCGTTTATCGCCACTATCGTCGGCTATGGCATCTGGGGATCGCTGCTGGGGCGGTATGAAACCTGGCGGGTGGCGCCGCTGTCGCTGCTGGTGCCGGTGGTGGGAATGGCCAGCGCTGCGCTGCTGCTCGGGGAGACGCTGAGCGGACTGCAGCTCACCGGGGCGGTGCTGATTATGGCCGGGCTCTACATTAATGTCTTTGGCTTACGTTTGGTGCGGCCTGGCATGGCGCGCGGATAAAAAAAAGCCCCGGAGACGGGGCTATACACAATTATGCGTGTAATGGCATCACAGGTCGTGCTGCTGGTAGTACGGCACGCCAAGTTCGTCAGATTTATCATTACCAGCCGCCATATGATTGAAATCAAACGGCGAATCATTATGTTCTGAAGGGATAATCATTGTATCACGCTGGTTTTGACGCACCGGCGTGGTGTTTTGCTCCGCATAGCTGAGGCTGGAGGCCAGCGACAAGAGTACGATAGCTGCGGCAGCGAATAGTTTCATGATTTCCTCAATACGTCTTTTATAGTGCAGGCGATTAACATCAGTTATTTAGCGGATGTAGATAGCGGGATTCGCCAGGTACATTCGTTATGCGATACTTATGGGGCGGAACATCGAAATAGTTCTTGAACGTTCGCGTCAGGGTCTGCTGCGACTCGAAACCATAGCGTTCCGCCAGGTACAGGATTGGCTCATTACTCTGCTTGAGCTTCTGCGCAATCTCCGTCAGCTTGCGGCTGCGGATGTACTGGCCGAGGGAATGGCCGGTCTCTTTCTTAAACATACGTTGCAGGTGCCACTTAGAGTAACCGGAGCGCTCAGACACTTTTTCCAGCGACAGGGGCGATTCCAGGTTATCCTCGATCCACGACAAAATACTATGGATAGTGATGGCGTCATTATTACGTCTGGACATCATCTTACCTCTTCTTATTTTTACGGCAGGACCTTCTTGAGCAGTTGCTCAAGCATGGCGACTTCGTCCGCCGACAGATTTTTCGTTAACTCCTGGTGTAACTTCTGACCCACAACCTGATGACACTGCTCGCAAAGGGCTGCGCCGTCCGGCGTCAACTGCACCAGCACGCCGCGCTTGTCAGCGGGGTTGGGTAACCGTTCAATCCAGCCTTTGCACGCCAGGCGGTCGAGCATGCGCGTCATCGCGCCCGGGTCGACGGAAAGCACGGTTTTCAGCTCAACGGGGGTAATACATACTTCGCAACGAATGGAGCAGAGCACGCGAAACTGGGTCGCGGTAATATCCATAGGTGAGAGGTAGTCATTGAGCAGGCGATCTTTTTTCTGGTTAACCATCTGGATCAAGCGACCCAGCGGGATCATTTCATTAAACAGGTCGCTGGTACTTTTCATAATGGTTGCCCAGGCAAGTAATTAGTTGCAAGTGATACTATTGCCCAGGCAATCATAAGTCAACATTATGAATTGGCCGATGCCACGATTTGCTAAAATGGAAAAGTACGATGTGGGTCACTCTTTATGATTTTTCTAACGCTTGTTATTTTTTTGCAGAAGTGATTTATCAGCAGGCTGGCGTCAAATTTGTTGAAGCCGATATACTCACGGAATGAAACCATTCTTAAAAAATGAATATTAACGGGACTTTAATTAACTATGTTCGATTTGTTTAAAGCAATAGGGCTTGGCCTGGCGGTGCTTTTACCGCTGGCGAATCCACTCACAACCGTGGCGCTGTTCCTTGGCCTGGCCGGTAATATGAACAACGCCGAGCGTAATAAACAGGCGTTAATGGCATCGGTGTATGTCTTCGCCATCCTGATGGTGTCGTGGTATGCCGGTCAGGTGGTGATGAATACATTCGGCATATCAATACCTGGGCTGCGTATCGCCGGCGGATTGATTGTGGCCTTTATCGGTTTCCGCATGCTGTTTCCCCAGCAAAAAGCCCACGATTCGATGGAAGCGAAGATCAAATCGGAAGAACTGCAGGATGAACCGACCGCCAATATCGCCTTTGTGCCGCTGGCGATGCCAAGCACCGCCGGTCCGGGCACCATCGCGATGATTATTAGCTCCGCCTCGACCGTTAAGCACGGCGTGGACTTCCCGGAGTGGGTGGTGCTGGCGGCGCCGCCGATCATCTTTTTGCTGTTAGGGGTGATTCTGTGGGCTTGTCTGCGTAGTTCCGGCGCGATTATGCGTCTGGTTGGCAAAGGCGGCATCGAGGCCATCTCGCGACTGATGGGCTTTCTGCTGGTCTGCATGGGCGTGCAGTTTATTATT
>NZ_JAGRQY010000173.1:0-28643 GCF_018223905.1 Klebsiella sp. 28 | reverse complement strand
GAACACGCCCGGGTGCTGGATGATCAGCAGCAGCCGATACCGGGTCTGTCCGCCATCGGCAACGACATGTCGAGCGTGATGCGCGGCTATTACCCCAGCGGAGGGATCACCCTCGGGCCCGCCATGACCTTCGGCTATCTGGTGGGTAAAAACCTGGCAAAAAAAACAAATATAAACAATAACATAACTTGATTTCCACGAATGGATGCACCCTAACTCTCTTCACCTGCAACTGTACCGGAGCCCTTTATGAACAAGCGTACCCTATCGCTCGCCGCGCTGACCCTGCTCGATGTCCCTCCCCCCGAACAGGTGCGGATTGCGGCCAGAACCGGTTTTACCCACGTTGGGCTGCGACTGCTCCCCGCCACACCGACCGACCCGGACTACGACATGCTGGGCGATACCCCGGCCGTCCGGGCGACGCTCGCCGCGTTGATGGAAACTGGCATCCGCGTGTCGGACGTGGAGATCGTCCGCCTGACCCCCGGGTTTACCCTCGACGATCGGCTGCAGCGTTTTATGGAGACCGCCGCGCGTCTTGGCGCCGGACAGGTGTTAGTCGCCGGCAATGATGACAACCTTCAGCGCAGCGCTGACAACCTCGCCATCCTCGCCGCGGCCGGTCGTCCATTTGGGCTGACCATGAATCTTGAGCCGATGCCCTGGACCCAGTTGCGCAACATCGCCGCAGCGCAAGCACTAATCGCCGCCAGCGGGCGGGAAGACATCGGCATTCTGGTGGACGCTCTCCATTTCTGGCGCGCGGGAGAATCGCTCGCCGCCCTCTCCAGCCTGCCCGCGCATCATCTCAACTATATGCAACTCTGCGATGGCGCGGCGCAGAGGCCGGAGAGCGAGCAGGAACTTATCCGCCAGGCCCGCTCGGCGCGCAACGTGCCGGGGGAAGGCGGTCTGGATCTGCATGGTCTGATGTCGGCCCTGCCGGCGACGCTGCCGGTCTCTCTCGAAGTGCCGCTTGACGGCGAGCAAGGCGCCCTGCCGCCTCTTCAGCGGGCGCAGTTACTGTTCGATGCCGCGCAGCCCTACCTGCGCGCCTGCGCATAAGGAATACGCTATGACACAGACTCAACGCCTGGATGTCAGAGAGTTAATAAATCGTAACCCGCTGAGCCGATTTCAGAAGCAGATTATATTTCTCGGCTTTTGCGTCATCGCTCTCGATGGTTTTGATATCGCGATCATGGGCTTTATCGCCCCGACGCTAAAGCTGGAATGGGGGGTAAGCAACCACCAGCTGGGTCTGGTGATCAGCGCCGCGCTGATCGGCCTCGCGCTGGGGGCGATTTTCTCCGGCCCGCTCGCCGACTGGCTGGGACGTAAGAAAATCATCATCAATAGCGTTTTCTTCTTCGGTTTCTGGACCATCGCCACCGCCTTCTCGCACAACGTAGAACAGATGATGTTCTTTCGCTTTATGACTGGCCTCGGGCTGGGCGCCGCGATGCCGAATATCGGGACGCTGGTGTCGGAATACGCCCCGGAACGCCAGCGTTCATTTATTATCACCGTCATCTTTTGCGGCTTCACCTTCGGCGCGGCGGCGGGAGGATTTTCGGCATCGTGGCTGATCCCCCAGTTTGGCTGGCACTCGCTGATGGCGCTCGGCGGTATTCTGCCGCTGCTGTTTGCCCCCCTGCTCATCTGGCTGCTGCCGGAATCGGTTCGTTTTCTGGTGATCAAACAAGCGCCCGCGGCGCGCATACGCGCCATTCTTAACCGTCTCTATCCCGGACAAATCAGCGACAATGTGACGTTTATCCTGCCGGCGCAGCCAGCGGCCGGCAACGCGATGCGCATTGTCCTCTCCCGCCAGTACGGTTTCGGCTCGCTGATGCTATGGCTGGTCTACTTTATGGGGCTGTTCCTGGTCTATATCCTCGGCAGCTGGCTGCCAACGCTGGTTAAAGCGGTAGGAATGACCGTTAGCCAGGCGGCCATCATGACGGCGATTTACCAGGCGGGCGGCACCCTCGGCTCGTTGTTTGCCGGCTGGCTGATGGACAGGATCAACCCCCATCGCGCGCTGGGGATAATCTACGCCGTTGGCGGCCTGTTCACCATGGCGATGGGCTACGCCGCGGGCAGCTTTGCCTTGCTCTGTATGCTGGCGTTTATCAGCGGCGCCTGCCTGAACGGCGCGAATACTGGCATGAACGCCCTCTCCGCCCGCTACTACCCTACGCAGGCGCGGGCGACGGGCTCCAGCTGGATGCACGGCGTCGGGCGCATCGGCGCCATTCTCAGCGCCTTTGCCGGCGCCGAGATGATGGCGCTCAACCTGCCCTTTGAAAGCGTCTTTTTGATCCTCGGTATCCCGGCAGCCCTCACCGTCGCAGGCCTGGCGGCGAAGGGCATCTTTGCGGCCGGTCATCCTCCCGTCGCTTCAACTTCCACCGCGTCTGTGCGCGGAGCGTCATAGCGGCATCTGGTCCCCGGTGCAATCGGCGGATTGCACCGCCTTCAGCAGCTAATAAAGAAAATTTATTTCATATTTTGTTGAAACGAAAAACGCCTGCAACAATCTGGACGACTCCGGCAGGCGATATCCCGCCCTCACCTTTTCAACCAAGCGCAAAAGAAACTATCGCTAATTCGATCCCCCTCGCATATATGGAAAATAAATTCCACAACACAATTGAAACAGAACAAACATTTCCTTAAGTTGAAGTCAGTCTATCCGGATGCGCGTTGCCGCAGGTGTCGGCATTGAGCGCCTCAGAGTGCAAATGATTTCAAAAAGGAGAGCACCATGTTAAACGGCCTGAAACCCTTATCCCGTTCCCTGCGCTGGGGCATGGTCGGCGGCGGGGGAACCAGTCAGATCGGCTACAGCCACCGCTGTGCGGCGCTGCGTGACAATGTTTATACCCTGCTGGCCGGCGCGCTTGACGTCGATGCCGAGCGCGGGCGCGCGTTCGGTGAGCAACTGGGCATCGCGCCGGAGCGCTGCTACGCCGACTACCAGACCCTGTTTCGCGAAGAGGCGCAGCGCCCTGACGGGATCGAGGTCGTCTCGGTCACCACCCCGAACAATACCCATTTCGCCATCACCAAAGCGGCGCTGGAGGCGGGACTCCACGTTATCTGCGAAAAGCCCCTCTGCTTTACCGCCGAAGAGGCGCGCGAGCTGGTGGATCTGAGCAAAAAACAGAACAAAATCGTCGGCGTCACCTACGGCTATGCCGGCTATCAGATGATCCAGCAGGCGCGGCAGATGATTGCCGATGGACTGCTCGGCGAGATCCGCATCGTTAACATGCAATTCGCCCACGGCTTCCATAACCAGGCCGTCGAGCTGCAGGCAGAATCCACCCGCTGGCGAGTAACACCGAAGTTTGCCGGGCCCAGCTATGTGCTTGGGGACCTGGCCACCCATCCGCTGTTTGTCGCCGAAACCATGGCGCCGCAGCTCAATATCAAACGGCTGATGTGCTCCCGTCAGAGCTTTGTTCCCTCCCGCGCGCCGCTGGAAGATAACGCCTTTGTCCTGATGGAATATGACAATGGCGCGGTTGGCTCGATGTGGACCAGCGCGGTCAACAGCGGCGCCATGCACTCGCAAAAAGTGCGCATCGTCGGCGAAAAAGCAAGCATCGAATGGTGGGATGAGCATCCTAACCAGCTCAGCTATGAGGTGCAGGGCGAGCCGGCGCGCATTCTGGAACGTGGGATGCCCTACCTGTCGCCGAACGCGCTGGCGGATGACCGCATTGGCGGCGGCCATCCGGAAGGGCTGTTCGAAGCCTGGGCCAACCTCTATCGCCGCTATGCGCAGGCGATTGACGCCACGGATCGCGACGATCGCGCCTTCCTGCAAGACTTCTGGTATCCGGACGTCGAAGCCGGGCTGCACGGCGTCTATTGGGTAGAGCAGTGCGTCAAATCGGCTGACGCTGGCAGCCAGTGGGTTGACTTTACTTTACCTTAATTTTCCCCCTCGCCAGTGGAGTCCCCCTCCACTGGTTTATTGATTTTTACCAACTTGTCGCATCGCGCAACAGCCCCGTAATATCTGTTAAACAAACATTTATTTACGCTTCTTACCCCCCGCCGCTACACTAGGCGCAGTTTTTATATTGAGGTGGTAATGAACGATAACAAAATGACGCCAGGGGAACTGCGCGCGACCTGGGGTTTGGGGACAGTATTCTCCCTGCGCATGCTTGGCATGTTTATGGTCCTGCCGGTTCTGACCACGTATGGCATGGCGTTGCAGGGTGCCAGTGAAGCGCTGATTGGCCTGGCGATCGGTATCTACGGCCTGGCGCAGGCGGTGTTCCAGATCCCCTTCGGACTGTTATCTGACCGTATTGGCCGTAAGCCATTGATCGTCGGCGGCCTGCTTATCTTCGTGCTCGGCAGCGTCATCGCCGCGCTCACCGACTCCATCTGGGGCATCATTCTTGGCCGCGCCCTGCAGGGCTCCGGCGCCATCGCCGCCGCGGTTATGGCCCTGCTGTCCGATCTCACCCGCGAACAGAACCGCACCAAAGCGATGGCCTTTATCGGCGTCAGCTTCGGCGTCACCTTCGCCATCGCCATGGTGCTGGGGCCGATTGTCACCCACCAGCTGGGTCTGCACGCGCTGTTCTGGATGATCGCCATCCTGGCGACCGTCGGCATCCTGCTCACCCTGTGGGTGGTGCCCAACAGCCATAACCATGTCCTTAACCGCGAATCCGGGATGGTGAAGGGCTGCTTTAGCAAGGTGCTGGCGGAGCCGCGCCTGCTGAAGCTTAACTTTGGCATCATGTGCCTGCACATTATGCTGATGTCCACTTTTGTCGCCCTGCCCGGACAACTGGAGGCCGCCGGCTTCCCGGCCGCCGAGCACTGGAAGATTTACCTGGTCACCATGGTTATCTCGTTCATCTCGGTGGTGCCGTTTATCATCTACGCCGAAGTGAAGCGCAAGATGAAGCGCGTCTTCCTGCTCTGCGTCGCCATCCTGCTGATTGCGGAAATTGTCCTCTGGGGCGCCGGAGGCTACTTCTGGGAGCTGGTGGCGGGCGTTCAGCTCTTCTTCCTGGCGTTTAACCTGCTGGAAGCGCTGCTGCCGTCGCTAATTAGCAAGGAGTCTCCGGCGGGCTACAAAGGCACCGCGATGGGCGTCTACTCCACCAGCCAGTTTCTCGGCGTGGCGATTGGCGGCGCGCTTGGCGGCTGGGTCGATGGTTTCTTTGATTCGCAAACCGTGTTTCTGCTGGGCGCCCTGCTGGCGATGCTGTGGCTGCTGGTGGCCAGCACCATGAGCGAGCCGCCGTACGTCAGCAGCCTGCGGGTGGAGGTGCCGGACGGCGTGGTGGTCGACAGCGCGCTGCAGGCGCGTCTGCTGAGCGCCAGCGGGGTTCATCAGGCGCTGGTGGTACCCGAGGAGCGTTCGGTGTATATCAAAATCGACAGCAAGGTCACCAACCGCTTCGAGATAGAGCAGCTCATCAAAGGGGTATAAAAAAAGCGGGGAATTCCCCGCTTTTTGCTGTCTGCCCGCCGCCTTAGTCGCGGAAGTTTTTGAACTGGAACGGCTGTCCCAGATCGCCACCGCGCACCAGCGCCATCACCGACTGCAGATCGTCGCGGGACTTACCGGTCACGCGGATCTCTTCACCCTGAATCTGGGCCTGCACTTTCAGCTTGCTGTCTTTGATCAGTTTAACGATCTTCTTCTGCACCGCGCTTTCAATGCCTTGCTTCAGCTTCGCTTCAACAAACCAGGTTTTACCGCTGTGCACGATATCTTCCGGTACGTCGAGGGAGGTGCCTTCAATGCCGCGCTTGAGCAGCTTGGCGCGCAGGATATCCAGCAGCTGGTTCACCTGGAAGTCAGACTCGCTCAGCACTTTAATGGTCTTGTTGGCGTCGTTTAATTCAAAAGTGGCTTCAACGCCACGAAAATCAAAACGCGACTCGACTTCGCGGCTCGCGTTGTCCACCGCGTTACGGGCTTCCTGAAGATCAACTTCAGAGACAATATCGAAAGATGGCATCTTTTCCTCTCCTTCCGTTTCTTTTGCGTTGCATAATACCTGCAACGCGGCATAACTCAACTTGTTATCCCGGAAGCTTAGCTGATTACGCAACGCTCGCGCTATTTTCCCCGTGATGTCCGACGATGCGAAAAGCGACGAGATAGACTTTAGCCATCAGCGCCTGGGATAGCGGCAGATGAGGAGGAACAATGAAAGTAACCGTACTGGGATGCGGTGCGCTGGGACAACTATGGCTGACCGCGTTGTACAAACAGGGACATGAAGTCCAGGGCTGGCTGCGCGTACCGCAGCCATTCTGTAGCGTCAACGTCATTGAAACCGATGGCTCAGTGTTCAACGAATCGCTGACGGCCAACGACCCCGATTTTCTCGCCAGCAGCGAGCTGCTGATCGTCACCTTAAAGGCCTGGCAGGTGTCGAATGCGGTAAAGCACCTGGCTGGGATCCTGTCGGACACCACGCCAATTGTGCTGATTCATAACGGCATGGGCACCGTCGAGGAGCTGCGCGGCGTGAAACAGCCATTGCTGCTGGCCTCCACGACCCAGGCGGCGCGGCGCGATGGGAATGTCATCATCCACGTTGCCCAGGGCACCACGCATATCGGACCGGCAAAAAGCTACGAGGGGGACTACAGCTATCTCGCAGAAGTTCTGCAGAGCGTGCTGCCGGATGTCGCCTGGCATAACAATATCCACTCGGCCATCTGGCGCAAGCTGGCGGTTAACTGCGTGATTAACCCTCTGACCGCGCTCAAAGGGTGTAAAAACGGCGATCTGCGCGACTATACGCAGGAAGTTGCGGCCATTTGTCGCGAGGTGGCGGCGGTGATGGAGCGCGAAGGTATTCATACCTCGGCGGAAAACCTGCTATTTTATGTCGAACAGGTAATTGAAAGTACGGCAGAAAATATCTCTTCCATGCTGCAGGACGTTCGCGCCCAGCGGCATACAGAGATCGACTACATCACCGGTTTTCTGCTCAACCGCGCCCGCGCCCACGGCGTCGCCGTACCGGAAAACGCCCGCTTATTTGAATTGATCAAGCGTAAGGAGAATGAATATGAGCGCGTCGGCACTGATTTGCCTCGCCCCTGGTAGCGAAGAGACCGAAGCGGTCACCACTATCGACCTGCTGGTCCGCGGCGGAGTAAAGGTGACCACCGCCAGCGTCGCCAGCGACGGCAGCCTGACCATCGTCTGTTCGCGCGGCGTCAAACTGCTGGCGGATGCGCCGCTGGTCGAGGTGGCCGATGGTGATTTCGATATCATCGTCCTCCCGGGCGGTATCAAGGGCGCAGAGTGCTTCCGCGACAGCACGCTACTGGTGGAAACCGTCCGCCAGTTTCATCTCTCTGGGCGCATTGTGGCCGCCATCTGCGCCGCCCCGGCGACCGTGCTGGTACCCCATAATCTGTTCCCGATCGGCAACATGACCGGTTTTCCGGCGCTGAAGGAACATATCCCCTCCGAGCAGTGGCAGGATAAAAGAGTGGTCTGGGATCCGCGGGTGAATCTGTTAACCAGCCAGGGTCCGGGGACTTCGATTGATTTCGCCCTGAAAATGATCGATCTGCTGGTGGGGCGCGAGAAAGCGTATGAGGTCGCCTCACAGCTGGTGATGGCCGCTGGCATCTATAATTACTACGAAGCCTGATAGCCGGTCCGCGCCGCGGGCTGGCTCCCCTTTTCCTGAGGAGTCGCAGCATGTCCCGGAGCGCAACCGATTCTCGCGATCTTGTAATCAGCCGCCTGCTCAGCGCGCCCGCCCCAGCCCTGTGGCGCGCGTGGGCCGACCCGGCATTACTCCGAACCTGGTGGTGCCCTAAGCCCTGGCAAACCGAGGTTCTGGCCTTTGATTTTCGCGCCGGCGGGGCCTTTCACACCGTGATGCACGGGCCTGACGGTGAACGCAGCGATAACCCCGGCTGTTTTCTTGAGGTTATCCCGCAACAAAAAATCGTCATGACCTCGATGCTGACGGCGGATTATCGCCCCGCCGTTTCCCCCTTCGCGATGACGGCCATCATCACCTTTGCCGATGAACAGGTCGGGTGTCGCTATACGGCTACGGTGCTGCATGCCGATGATGAAACCCGCGAGCAGCATGAGCAGATGGGATTTTTCGAGGGCTGGAATATTGTCATCGATCAGCTCAATGACCTGGCGCTGACCCTGCGCTAATACACTCCCCTGCCAATAGTAAAAAGGCCTTCCATTAGGGAAGGCCTTTTGCATCATAACAACCTGTTACGGGCGATACACTTTCACGTTGCTGAAGCCCTGCTCGCGCAAATAAAGCGCCTGCAGACGGCTCATCACCCCGCGCTCGCACCACAGCAGCCAGGTTTTGCTCTGATCGAGATCGCCAAATTTGGTGCTTAGCTTGTAGAACGGCAGGGAAACAACCTCAACCCCCTCGACCTTCAGCGGCTTGTCTTCCTGCTCGTCGATGGAGCGAATGTCGAGGATCGCGTCATTGGCGCCAAAGCCGGTCACGGTTTCCACTTCCACCACCGTCTCTTCCGTCTGCTGGGCGATCTCGCGGATATCGATATTGCTCGCCTCTTCCACCACTTTATCAAGGATGCTGAAATCGAAGTGTTCTTCTTCCGCTTCAATCTTCGCCTTCACCGCCTTCACGGTCGGGCTCTTGGAGATCACGCCGCAATATTCCGGCATGGTGCGGGCAAAATCTTCCGTGCCGATCTCACGCGCCAGGTCGATGATGTGCTCTTTATCGTGCGAAATCAGCGGGCGCAGGATCAGAGTATCGGAGACATTATCGATCAGGCGCAGGTTAGTGAGGGTCTGACTGGAGACCTGGCCGAGCGCTTCGCCGGTGACCAGCGCCTGCACGCCATAGCGTTCCGCGACTTTTGACGCGGCGCGGACCATCATGCGCTTGAGCACGACGCCCATCTGGCCGTCGTCCACTTTTTCAAGGATTTCGCCGACTACTGGCTCAAAGTTAATCGCCACAAAGCGAACGCGGTGTGAGCTGCCGAAGCGGTTCCACAGATAATGCGCAACCTGGCGGACGCCAATCTCATGGGCGGCGCCGCCAAGGTTAAAGAAGCAGTAATGAACGCGGCAGCCGCGGCGCATCAGCATGTAGCTGGAGACGCCGGAGTCAAAGCCGCCGGAGATCAGCGACAGCACATCTTCCTGGGTGCCGATCGGGAAACCGCCGATGCCTTCATAGCGGCCTTTCACCAGCAGCAGGCGATCGTTTTCAATCTCGAGATTGACGGTGACGTCCGGGTCGGTCAGCTTCACGCGCGCCGTTTCAATATGCTGATTCAGACCGCCGCCGACGTAGCGTTCCACTTCAATTGAGGTGAATTCATGTTTGCCGCGACGCTTCACTCGCACGCAGAAGGTTTTGCCTTCCAGCGCCTCGCGCCACAGCGGCAGCGTCTGCTCGAAAATATCGTGCAGCGAGGTGAACGGCACGTCTTCGACTTCCAGAATATGGTGGATGCCGGGGATACGGGTCAGCGCATCGCGAATAGCCGGGCGCTGATTTTCATCTTTCGCGCGAACTTCGATATGATCCCAATGACGGACGACGGCCAGCGTCTCATCATAGTTTTTGAGAACGTTACGAATGTTCCCGGTTAAGATTTTAATGAAGCGCAACCGCACAGATTGGCTTTTGATGGTGATTTCCGGGAACAATTTAATGATAAACTTCATAGCGACAATAGTTCGTTGGCAAGCCCGACGGGGCTATAAGCAAAAGTTGTAAAGCAGCGCACACCGGTGCCTGCATCCTGGGCGCGGAGTATATCACCATTGCGCGTTATTTGCTTACACGCGTGACTTCGTTACCATACCCGGTATTGCCGTCGCGACATAACAAGAGTCTACATTCACTATGCCAAAGAAAAATGAGGCCCCGGCCAGCTTTGAAACTGCTCTGGGCGAACTGGAGCAGATCGTTAACCGTCTGGAAAGCGGCGATTTGCCGTTAGAGGAAGCGCTAAGCGAATTTGAGCGCGGCGTACAGCTGGCGCGCCAGGGGCAAAGTCAGCTGCAGAAGGCCGAACAGCGCGTGCAGATCCTGCTGGCGGATAGTGAAGATTCCCCGACCACGCCTTTTACGCCGGACGCTGAATAAATGGATTTCCCGCAACAATTGCAGGCCTGTGTGGAACAGGCAAACGAAGCGCTGCGCCGTTTCATCGCCCCGCAGCCCTTTCAGAACACTCCGCTGGTGGAAGCGATGCATTATGGCGCATTGTTAGGCGGTAAACGCCTGCGTCCCTTCCTTGTCTACGCCACCGGCGAGATGTTCGGCGTGTGCCGTACCACGCTGGATGCTCCTGCCGCGGCGGTCGAATGCATTCATGCCTACTCCCTGATGCATGATGATTTGCCGGCGATGGATGATGACGATCTGCGCCGCGGCCTGCCGACCTGCCATATTAAATTTGGCGAAGCCAACGCAATTCTTGCGGGAGATGCCCTGCAAACGCTGGCGTTCTCTATACTTAGTGATGCGCCGATGGTCGACGTTCCTGACCGGGACCGGCTGGCGATGGTTTCCGAACTGGCGCAGGCCAGCGGCGTGGCGGGCATGTGCGGCGGCCAGGCGCTGGATCTGCAGGCCGAGGGACAGCAGGTTGATTTACAGGCGCTGGAGCGTATCCATCGCCATAAAACGGGCGCCCTGATCCGCGCCGCCGTCCGGATGGGAGCCCTGAGCGCCGGCGAACGCGGCCGCGCCGCCCTGCCCGCGCTGGATCGCTATGCGGAAAATATCGGTCTTGCCTTCCAGGTCCAGGATGACATTCTCGACGTGGTAGGGGATACTGCGACCCTTGGCAAACGTCAGGGTGCCGACCAGCAATTGGGTAAAAGCACCTATCCCGCCCTCCTGGGTCTTGAGCAAGCCCGGAAGAAAGCGCACGACCTGATCGCTGATGCCCGCCGGTCGTTAGATGAGCTGGCCGCACAATCTCTGGATACTTCGGCACTGGAAGCGCTCGCGAATTACATTATTCAGCGCGATAAATAAACAAAAAATGAGTCTCTGATGAGTTTTGATATTGCCAAATACCCGACCCTGGCGCTGGTAGATTCCACCCAGGAGTTGCGCCTGTTGCCAAAAGAGAGCCTGCCGAAGCTATGTGATGAGCTGCGGCGCTATCTACTGGACAGCGTCAGCCGTTCCAGCGGTCACTTTGCCTCTGGCCTCGGCACGGTGGAACTGACCGTGGCGCTGCACTACGTGTATAACACGCCGTTCGATCGCCTGATCTGGGACGTCGGCCATCAGGCCTACCCGCATAAAATTCTGACCGGTCGCCGGGACAAAATCTGCACCATTCGTCAGAAAGGCGGCCTGCATCCCTTCCCGTGGCGCGGTGAAAGCGAGTATGACGTGCTGAGCGTCGGTCACTCCTCCACTTCCATTTCCGCGGGTATCGGGGTGGCTATCGCCGCCGCGAAAGAGGATAAGCAGCGGCGCGCGGTGTGCGTCATTGGCGACGGGGCGATCACCGCCGGCATGGCGTTTGAGGCGATGAACCACGCCGGGGATATCAAACCCGACCTGCTGGTGGTGCTGAATGACAATGAAATGTCGATTTCCGAGAACGTCGGCGCGCTGAACAATCATCTGGCGCAGCTGCTCTCCGGTAAGCTCTACTCCACCCTGCGCGAAGGGGGCAAAAAGGTCTTCTCCGGGGTGCCGCCGATTAAAGAGCTGCTTAAGCGTACCGAAGAGCATATCAAAGGGATGGTGGTGCCGGGCACGCTGTTTGAAGAGCTGGGCTTTAACTACATTGGCCCGGTGGATGGCCATGACGTGCTCGGTCTGGTCAGCACGCTGAAGAACATGCGCGACCTGAAAGGCCCGCAGTTCCTGCATATTATGACCAAAAAAGGCCGCGGCTATGAGCCCGCCGAGAAAGACCCGATCACCTTCCATGCGGTGCCAAAATTCGACCATACCAGCGGCGTACTGCCCAAAAGCAGCGGCGGCCTCCCTTCCTACTCGAAAATCTTCGGCGACTGGCTGTGTGAAACGGCGGCCAAAGACAGCAAGCTGATGGCGATCACGCCGGCGATGCGCGAAGGTTCAGGGATGGTGGAGTTTTCGAAGAAATTCCCCGATCGGTACTTTGACGTCGCCATTGCCGAGCAGCATGCGGTCACCTTCGCCGCCGGGCTGGCGATTGGCGACTACAAGCCGGTGGTGGCGATCTACTCCACCTTCCTGCAGCGAGCCTACGATCAGGTGATCCATGATGTGGCTATCCAGAAGCTGCCGGTGCTATTTGCTATCGACCGCGCCGGGATCGTCGGCGCAGACGGTCAGACGCATCAGGGAGCGTTCGATCTCTCCTTCCTGCGCTGTATTCCGGATATGGTGGTAATGACCCCGAGCGATGAAAATGAATGTCGCCAGATGCTGTACACCGGCTACCACTACAGCGACGGCCCCTGCGCGGTGCGCTATCCGCGCGGTAGCGGCACCGGCGCGACGCTCGAGCCGCTGGCATCGCTGCCGATCGGCAAAGGGGTGGTGAAACGTCAGGGCGAGAAAATAGCGATCCTCAACTTTGGCACCCTGCTGCCGGAAGCCGCGGCGGTAGCGGACAAACTCAACGCCACCCTGGTGGATATGCGCTTTGTGAAGCCGCTGGATACCGCGCTGATCCTCCAGCTGGCCGGCGAGCACGACGCGCTGGTGACGCTGGAAGAGAACGCCATCATGGGCGGCGCCGGCAGCGGCGTGAACGAAGTGCTGATGGCCCACCGCCGGGCGGTACCGGTGCTCAATATTGGCCTGCCGGATTATTTTATTCCTCAGGGCACTCAGGAAGAGATCCGCGCCGACCTCGGCCTTGATGCCGCCGGTATTGAAGCCAAAATCCGCGACTGGCTGGCATAATTGCCCCTTCCGCTCCTGCTATGCTTAAGGGATACCCTTGATGAATAGCAGGAGCGCACTATGCACTATATCCCCCTCGGTGATACTGCCTTACGTGTTTCCCGACTCTGCCTCGGCTGCATGACCTTCGGCGAGCCGGACCGCGGCAGACACGCCTGGACGCTTCCGGAAGAGAGCAGCCGCCCGCTTATCCAGCACGCCATTGAAGGCGGCATCAACTTCTTCGATACCGCAAATAGCTACTCCGACGGCAGCAGCGAAGAGATCGTTGGCCGCGCCCTGCGCGACTTTGCCCGCCGTGACGAGGTGGTTGTCGCCACCAAGGTGTATCACCAGGTCGGCGATCTGGCGGAAGGACTTTCCCGGGCGCAGATCCTGCGCTCCATCGACGACAGCCTGCGCCGTCTCGGGATGGACTATGTCGACCTGCTGCAGATCCACCGCTGGGACTATACCACCCCGATTGAAGAGACGCTCGAAGCGCTGGACGAGGTGGTGAAAGCCGGCAAAGCGCGCTATATCGGCGCCTCGTCCATGCATGCCCGACAGTTTGCCCAGGCGCTGGCGCTCCAGCAGCAGAACGGCTGGGCGCGCTTCGTTACCATGCAGGATCACTATAACCTGATTTACCGGGAAGAAGAGAATGAGATGCTGCCCCTGTGCCAACGTAACGGCGTAGCGGTGATCCCGTGGAGTCCGCTGGCGCGCGGCAGGCTAACCCGCCCCTGGGGTGAGACCACCGCCCGGCTGGTCTCAGATGAGTTCGGCAAATCGCTGTACAGCACCAGTGAAGAAAACGATGCGCAGATCGCCGGGAATCTCGCGGACGTGGCGGAAGAGCTCGACGCCAGCCGCGCCCAGGTCGCTCTCGCCTGGCTGTTAAGCAAACCCGGCGTCGCCGCGCCGATTATCGGCCCGTCGCGTCAGGAACAGCTCGATGATCTGCTGCAGGCGGTGGATTTGACGCTCTCCCCGGAACAGATCGACAAGCTGGAGGCGCCGTATCAGCCGCATCCGGTGGTGGGATTTAAGTGACGGGCGTGGTTTCCCCGGCAGCGTAGCGTTGCCGGGGAGAGGCGGTTAAAGCAGACCGATGGGCCAGTGATGGCCAATGACATACAGCACGCCGGCGGAGATCACGCCGGCGACGATGTCGTCGACCATAATCCCCATTCCGCCGTGGATATTGCGATCAAACCAGCGAATCGGCCACGGCTTCCACATATCGAAGATACGGAAAATCACGAAGCCGGCGGCCACCCACTGCCAGTCCAGGGTCGGCAGCGCCATCAGTGTGATCCACATCCCGACGAACTCGTCCCAGACGATGCTGCCGTGGTCATGGGTGCCCATATCTTTGGCCGTGCGATGGCACAGATAGACGCCGATACAGATGCTCATCATCACCACCAGCGAGTAAAGCTGCCAGGGGAGAAAGGTCATCAGATACCAGAACGGGATCGCCGCCAGCGAGCCCATCGTCCCCGGCACCACCGGGCTTAAGCCGCTGCCAAAGCCGGTCGCCAGCAGATGCCACGGATTACGCATACTCAGGCGGCTAAGCGCCTCGTCTCGACTACGCAAAGTGATCGTATCCCTTTAAATCAAGCGCGACCGGCTTACCGTCGCGGATAAACTGCAGCCCTTCGCTCTCCGGCGCAATCTGTCCGATACAGGTAAAACGCGCGCCAAGATGGCCAAGAGCCACGTCCAGCGCCCCGCGGTTCAGCTCCGGTACGGTAAAGCACAGCTCGTAATCTTCGCCGCCGGCGAGCGCCCAGCGCAGCGCCTGCTCAGAATCAACCTGGCGCAGCATCGCATCGGAGTACGGCATGGCATCGAGATCGATACGTGCGCCGCAGCCGCTGGCTTTGAGAATATGGCCCAGATCGGAGATCAGTCCGTCGGAAAGATCGATAGCCGATGTCGCCAGGTCACGCAGCGCCTGGCCCTGCAGCACGCGCGGCATCGGCCGCAGATGACGAGCCAGCAGGTAGTCGGCGTCAGACGGTTCATCCACCGTTAGACGATTCTGCAGTACCGCCAGACCGGCGGCGCTGTCTCCCGGAGTGCCGGTAACATAGATCCAGTCCCCCGGCTTCGCGCCAGCGCGTTTCATGGCGCGTCCCGGCGGCACAAAGCCGTGGATCCCCAGCGTCATGGAGAGCGGGCCACGGGTAGTGTCGCCGCCAATCAGTTGCATATCGTAATAGTCCAGCTGGACAAACAGGCTGTCGCTGAAGGCTTCCAGCCAGACTTCATCCACCTCCGGCAAGGTCAGCGCCAGCGTGAGCCACGCCGGCTCCGCGCCCATTGCCGCGAGGTCGCTCAGGTTCACCGCCAGCGCTTTATAAGCGAGGTCGGCAGGGTCGATATCGGGTAAGAAGTGATTGCCCGCCACCAGGGTGTCGGTGCTGATTGCCAGCGTTTTTTTCTCGGGAATATGCAGGAGCGCGCAGTCATCGCCGATGCCGGTTTCAACATCAAGGCGGGCGCTTTTAACGCGATCAAAATAACGGGCAATCAGGGAGAATTCGCCGCATGCCATACGTTATGCCTCAGCAAAATAATAAATAAGGCCGGGCTGCGAGGCGACCCTCGCAAAACCCGGCCTGCAGTTTACTTCTTGTGGGGACGAATTACCGGAGCCGCTTTGTCCAGCACGCCGTTAACGAACTTATGGCTATCTTCAGCGCCGAAGGTTTTCGCCAGTTCGATAGCTTCATTGATGGCCACTTTATACGGTACGTCATCACGTTTGGACAGCTCAAACAGCGCGATACGCAGCACCGCTTTTTCAACCTGGCCCAGCTCTTCCAGCTGGCGGGACAGGTAGGGCTTCATCAGGCCGTCGAGGTACGCGCTGTTAGTCGCCACTCCGGACAGCAGTTCGCGGAAATACAGAACATCAACATCTTTTACGTCCTGTTCCGCCAGGAACTGGTATTCGACATCAGCGATGTCGTTGTGGGACAACTGCCAGGAGTAGAGCGCCTGAACGGCACACTCACGGGCGCGGCGACGAGCAGCAGGTTTCACGGAATTCCCCTTACAAAAATCAGGCCTTGATGGCTTTCAATACGTTAATCATTTCCAGCGCGGTCAGCGCAGCTTCTGCACCTTTGTTACCGGCTTTGGTGCCAGCGCGCTCAATGGCTTGTTCAATACTTTCAGTGGTCAGAACACCAAAGGCTACCGGGATTTCGCTGTCCTGAGCGACATGCGCCAGGCCATTGCTGGCACCGCCTGCCACATATTCAAAGTGGGCGGTACCGCCGCGAATCACCGTCCCCAGCGCGATCACCGCGTCATATTTACCGGTTTTCGCCAGTGCGCCAGCCGCCAGCGGCAGCTCATACGCGCCTGGAACCCAAACGACGGTGATGTTTTCATCTTTTACCTGACCAATGCGTTTCAGGGCGTCAATCGCGCCTTCCAGCAGGCTGTCATTGATAAAGTTGTTGAAACGCGCAATGGTGATGGCGACGCGAGCGTCCGGGGTAGCAACGTTAGCTTCAATAATGTTCATACTCTTCCTTCGGGTTCATGTGCCCCGCAAGGGGGGCGGATTTTATCATATTATTCTGAGCGCTGCTTCCTAATAATCAGGAAAGCCTCACGCAGTGGTTAAATGCAGGCAGACATCCGGGCCAACCTGACGTATCTCATTGAATTTAAAATGGGGGGCCTGGCTCAGCTCTTCAAGCCCCGGCAGCGCGCATAATCCACGCGCCGCATTGCCTAACAGTTTAGGCGCAATATAGACGATAAGCTCGTCGACCAGGCCCGCCTGCAGCAGCGCCCCGGCAAGCGTAGCCCCTGCCTCAACCCAGACGCTGTTGATCTGCTGTTTGCCAAGCAGCATCATCAGCAGCACCAGATCGAGATGGCCGTTATGCTCCGGAACCAGCAGCGTGCGGGCGCTTTCCGGCCACTGCCGTTCATCGGCGCGCAGGCGGGCAAACAGCGTTTCCCCCGCCTGCTGCACAATACGATGCTCAGGCGTGACGCGGTTCTGGCTGTCGATGACGACGCGCAGCGGCTGGCGCAAATTCTCTTCGGGATAAAGCGCCTGGGTATCGGCGCTCAGCTCCTGCCAGCGCACGGTCAGCGCCGGATCGTCCGCCAGCACGGTGGCGCTGCTGGTCAGGATGGCATGGCTCTGGGCGCGCAGACGCTGCACGTCGCGTCGCGCCTGCGGGGAGGTGATCCACTGGCTTTCGCCGCTGGCCATCGCCGTGCGGCCGTCCAGCGAGGCACCCAGCTTCAGCTGCACCCAGGGAAAACCGGTGCGCATCCGCTTCAGAAAGCCCTTATTCAGCGCTTCCGCTTCGTTCATCATCAGCCCATGGCTGACCTCAATGCCGGCCTGCTGCAGGCGATACAAACCGCGCCCCGCCACCTGCGGGTTCGGATCCTGCATCGCGGCGACCACGCGGCTGACGCCGGCGGCAATCAGCGCATCGCAGCATGGCGGCGTACGGCCATGGTGGCTGCAGGGCTCAAGAGTGACGTAGGCGGTGGCGCCGCGCGCCTTTTCGCCAGCCATGCGCAGGGCGTGCACTTCAGCATGCGGCTCGCCGGCGCGATAGTGAAACCCCTCGCCGACGATCTCGCCGTCTTTCACAATGACGCAGCCGACGTTAGGGTTAGGATGGGTAGTAAAGCGACCGCGCGCGGCAAGCTTCAGCGCACGCGCCATGTACATTTCGTCCTGCATGGCTTAGTCCTGTAAGCGGGCGATCTCTTCGCCGAATTCTTTAATATCTTCGAAGCTGCGATAGACCGACGCGAAGCGAATATAGGCGACTTTATCCAGCTTTTTCAGCTGCTCCATCACCAGGTTGCCGATCATTTTGCTGGCCACTTCGCGCTCGCCGGTGCCGCGCAGATGAGTCTTGATATGGTTGACCGCCATTTCCACGTCGTCGGCGCTAACCGGACGTTTCTCCAGCGCTTTCAGCATCCCGCTGCGCAGCTTGTCTTCGTTGAAGGGTTCGCGCACATCGTTACTCTTCACCACCCGCGGCATCACCAGCTCCGCCACTTCGAAGGTGGTAAAGCGTTCGTTACAGACCAGGCACTGCCGACGGCGACGCACGGAAGAGCCTTCCCCCACCAGACGAGAGTCGATCACTTTGGTATCCACGGCGAAACAGAAAGGGCAATGCATAGCGCGTCCTGACAGGTAGTTAAACTGAAGAGTAGTTTACCGCGAAGTGACCGGACTACAAAGAAAGAGCTTTTGAGACAAAGGATCTATGGGAGATGAGGCCGGTTTGGCTACCATTAAGCATCCTCTGTAAACGGAATCCTGACCATGACAAGACGTTACCTGAAGCTCGCCATCGCGGGCTGCCTGTTCACCCTGACCGCCTGCGCCCAGCAAAGCGAAATCCGCCAGATGCACCAGAGCGTGAGTACGCTGAGCCAGGAGATGACCCAGCTCAACCAGCAAACGATCAAAATCACCCAGCAAAACGCGCTGAACGCCAAATCCACCCGCGGCGTCTATCTGCTGCCGGATGCCAAGACCCCGGCGCGGCTGGAGAGCCAGATCGGCACCCTGTGCATGTCGGTGGGCAGTATTACCCCGGATGGCGATGGGTCACGCCTGACCTTACGCATTCAGGGCGAATCCAACGATCCGCTGCCGGCCTTTACCGCCACCGTCGCTTCCGGACAGATCACCGGCACCACCCACAGCTATCAGGAAGTCAATGTTCAGGATCAGCTGATTAGCGCGCCGGCCAGCACCCTCGCCCCCAGCGATGTCGATATCCCGTTGCGCCTCAATGTAACGCCAGATAAAGTCGGTTTTATTCGCGTACATGATATCCAGCCCGCCGCCGCCCAGTAAGCCTTCAGCCGGGCCTGCCCCTCCCGGCTACGTCCTGCCCCGTCTTTCTTATCCACTTACAACTTTTCCCAAGAGTTCATTAGAAATCGTTCTGCAGCGCGATTTTCAGTAGCATTTTGTCAAGAAATGCATAGAATCGTGAACGCAATCGATTACGCATGTTCTGGTTATGTGAAACAACACGTATTTTTGTGAGCAATGATTCCTATAATAGACCCCCACAGAAAGACGAAATATTTAGAAACGCTTCGGCACTTCTTTTAACGCCTTCAGGCTCAATTTAAACAGTGGCATTACTATGAAAAAAACATTACTGGCAGCGGGTGCGGTTGTGGCGCTCTCCACTACTTTTGCCGCGGGCGCGGCAGAAAACGACAAACCGCAGTATCTGTCTGACTGGTGGCACCAGAGTGTTAACGTGGTGGGCAGCTACCACACCCGTTTTGGACCGCAGATCCGTAACGATACCTACCTGGAATACGAAGCGTTCGCCAAAAAAGACTGGTTTGATTTCTACGGCTATATTGATGCCCCGGTATTCTTCGGCGGCAACAGCACGGCAAAAGGTATCTGGAACAAAGGTTCCCCGCTGTTTATGGAGATCGAACCGCGTTTCTCTATCGATAAGCTGACCAATACCGACCTGAGCTTCGGGCCGTTCAAAGAATGGTATTTCGCCAACAACTATATCTACGATATGGGCCGCAACGACTCCCAGGAGCAGAGCACCTGGTATATGGGTCTGGGTACCGATATCGATACCGGCCTGCCAATGAGCCTGTCGCTGAACGTCTACGCCAAGTACCAGTGGCAGAACTACGGCGCCTCCAACGAAAACGAATGGGACGGCTATCGCTTCAAAGTGAAATACTTTGTGCCGCTGACCGACCTGTGGGGCGGTTCGCTGAGCTACATCGGCTTCACCAACTTCGACTGGGGTTCTGACCTCGGCGATGACAACTTCTACGATCTGAACGGGAAGCACGCGCGCACCAGCAACTCTATCGCCTCCAGCCACATCCTGGCGCTGAACTACGCGCACTGGCACTACTCTATCGTCGCCCGTTACTTCCATAACGGCGGCCAGTGGGCTGATGATGCGAAGCTGAACTTCGGCGATGGTCCGTTCAGCGTTCGCTCGACCGGCTGGGGTGGTTACTTCGTGGTCGGCTACAACTTCTGATTGCTGATACAGCAAGACAGCGCCCGGGCCGCAGCTCCTGCTGCCCGGGCTTTTTTATTTCTCCCGCACCTCGCACCGGACCTTGCGCAGAAAATCGCTTAACGAGCGGTCGGCGCACTCGCTGAATCGACGTTCGGTCCTTCTGACCTCCAGGCAACGATCGAGGCGAAAATTGCGGTAATCATTGCGCAGTTCGCACCAGGCCACCAGCAGCCAGCGTTCGCCCCAGAAAAACAGCCCCAGCGGCAGCACTTCACGCCACGTCACCTGACCGGATTCATCCTGGTAGTGAAGCTTTAATACCTGCTGATTGGATACGGCCTGATGGATAACGTCAAAATGGGTTTTAGCATAGCGATGCGCGCCAAGGTCAGGGGCAAACAGGCGAGTCTGCTCCGCCTGGCGCCGACGCGCCTCCGGCAGGATCGCCAGCATCTTCTCCTGGGCGGACTCCAGCGACTGCGACAGCGCCTCACCGCCCCAGGTTTTCAGCAGCCGAATCGCAGCGATCAGCGCCTCGGACTCTTTGGTGGTCAGCATCAGCGGCGGCAGATCGTAGCCCGCCAGCAGCCGGTAGCCGCTGCCCGCTTCGCCCTCCACCGGTACGCCGGAGAGGGAGAGATCGCGAATATCGCGATAGACGGTACGCTCCGACACGCCCAACCGCTCCGCCAGCAGCGCGGCGGTAGTGAGCCGCCTGCCGCGCAGGATCTGCACAATCTGAAATAAACGGTCGGCGCGTCGGGTCATGTCTCACTTCACAAAAGTTAAGGTTAAGCCGGCTGGTGCAGGCCGACGCGGTTGCCCTCGCTGTCGGTAAACAGGGCGATGGTGCCAATATCATTCGGCAGCGTCAGCGGGCCGAAGACACAGGCCCCACCCGCCGAGGCAACGCGCTCCAGCGTGGCGGCAAGATGATCAGTATGCAGATAAATAATAGCGCCCTGCGCCGAGGGCGCGATACCTTCAAATTTGGCCAGCGCGCCGCCGGGGGCCGGATCCTGATGCGGGAACACCGCCAGCTCGGCGCAGTCCATGGTTTCGCGACGCAGCGACACTTGCATCACCGGCTCATAAAACGCGACGGCGCGATCCATATCGGCGACCGGAATTTCAAACCAGTTAATCACGTTGTTCATACTTCCTCCTGCTCGTTAGTGAGTTCAGAGGCAGTGTATGGGAGGGCTCCTGACAGCATACTGTCAGCAGGTTTTGTCGCGGGCAAAAAAATCCCGGCCGCAAGGGCCGGGATAGCTTTATCTCAACTGAACCGGATTACGGCAGAATAGACGGCTGATCCGCCCCTTCTTTCTCAACCTTCTGCTGGATCAGATGCTCGCGCTTCATGCCCAGCTTCAACGCCAGCGCGGAGGCGACGTAGATAGAGGAAGCCGTACCGATGGAAACACCGATCAGCATGGTCAGCGAGAAGCCTTCCAGAATCGGGCCGCCGAACAGGAACAGCATCAGGATCACCATCAAAGTGGTACCAGAGGTGATCAAGGTACGGTGCAGCGTCTGGGTCAACGACACGTTAAAGATCTCATACGGCGTACCGCGGCGGATCTTACGGAAGTTTTCACGGATACGGTCCGATACCACGATACTGTCGTTCAGCGAGTAGCCGATAACCGACATCAACGAGGCCACGATGGTCAGGTCGATCTCGATATGGAACAGCGACAGCACGCCCATGGTGATCACCACGTCGTGCGCCAGGGCGATAACCACCCCGGCGGCCAGACGCCATTCGAAGCGGAAGCCGACGTAGATCAGGATACAGACCAGCGCCGCAATCAGCGCCAGGGCGCCGGTTTGCGCGAGGTCCGCCCCGACGCTCGGGCCGACAAACTCAATACGCTTCACTGCCGCATTCTGGCTGGTCGATTCGTTAATCACCGTCACGACCTTGCTGCCCAGCTCCTGGCTGCCGTTGGCGTCATGCACCGGCGGCATACGTACCATGATGTCGCGGCTGCTGCCAAAGTTCTGCACCTGCGGCTCTTCAAAGCCCGCTTTCTGCAGGGAATCGCGCATCTGGTCCAGATCGACCGGTTTCTCAAGGGTAATTTCAATCACCGTACCGCCGGTGAAATCGAGCCCCCAGTTAAACCCGCGAACGCCGATGATGGCGATCGACACAATCAGCAGAAAACCTGAAATGCCGAAGGCCCAGTAGTCCCAGCGCATAAAGTCCCAGACTTTACGGCCGTGGTTCAATTGTTCAACAGTATATTCCTGTGCCACAACGCACTCCTCAGATAGACAGCTTTTTAACGCGCTTGCCGCCGTACAGCAGGTTCACGATGGCACGGGTGCCGACGATAGCGGTAAACATTGAGGTCGCGATACCGATACCGGTGGTAATCGCAAACCCTTTAATGGCACCGGTACCGACCGCGTACAGGATGATCACTTTGATAAGCGTCGTCACGTTGGCGTCGAAGATCGAGCTGAACGCGCCGCGATAACCTTCGTCAATCGCCTGCTGAACGGTACGCCCGTTGCTCAGCTCTTCTTTGATACGCTCGTTGATCAGAACGTTAGCATCGACCGCCACCGCCAGGGTTAACACGATACCCGCGATGCCCGGCATGGTCAGCGTCGCCCCCGGGATCAGGGACATAATGCCGACAATCAGTATCAGGTTGGCAATCAGCGCCGAGGTCGCAATCAGGCCGAACTTCTTATAGAAGAGGATCATGAACAGGATAGAGACCACCAGACCGGCCAGACAGGCTTCCAGACCCTGCTTGATGTTCTGCATTCCCAGGGTTGGGCCGATAGTCCGCTCTTCGACGATCTGAATCGGCGCAATCAGCGCGCCGGCACGCAGCAGCAGCGACAGCTGACGCGCTTCGTTCGGATTGCTGATACCGGTGATACGGAAGCTGTTACCCAGACGCGACTGGATGTTGGCGATGTTAATCACCTCTTCCTCTTTCGCCAGGATAGCGCGACCGTTAGCGTCTTTCTTACCGCTGTCTTTATACTCCACGAACAGGGTCGCCATCGGCTTGCCGATGTTGTCCTTAGTGAAGTTAGACATGATGTTACCGCCCGCGCTGTCCAGCGAGATGTTGACCTGCGGCTGGTTGTACTCATCCATGCTGGAGGTCGAGTCGGTGATATGGTCCCCGGTCAGGATCACCCGCTTGTACAGCACTACCGGCTGGCCTTCACGCGTCTCTTTCACTTCCGAGTCGCCCGGCACGCGGCCAGAGGCGGCGGCGGACTGGTCCACGTTAGTATTGACCAGACGGAACTCGAGGGTCGCGGTCGCGCCAAGGATTTCCTTCGCACGCGCGGTATCCTGGATACCCGGCAGCTCAACCACGATGCGGTCAGCGCCCTGACGCTGAACCAGCGGCTCGGCGACGCCCAGCTGGTTCACACGGTTACGCAGGATATTAATGTTCTGCTGAACCGCGTACTCACGGGCTTCTTTCAGGCGCTCATCGGTCATCACCGCTTTCAGGCTGTTGTCACCCTGAGAGGAAATAACCAGATCGCGATGGCGAGGGCTGAGATAAGAGATAGCCTGGTCGCGCGCCGCGCTGTCGCGGAAGACGATGCTCAGACCGTAGTTGTCTTCTTTACGCACGGTCGCGTAAGGAATGCCTTTGTCGCGCAGCTCGCTGCGCAGGCTATCGATGTTCTGTTCCTGCAGTTTGCCTAACGCGGTGTCCATGTCGACTTCCATCAGGAAGTGCACGCCGCCGCGCAGATCAAGACCCAGCTTCATCGGCTCGGCATAGAGCGCCGCCAGCCAGCGTGGGGTTGCCGGAGCAAGGTTCAGCGCCACGACGTATTTGTCACCCAGCACGTTAAGCAGCGCTTCGCGCGCGCGCAGCTGGGTATCAGTGGTGTCGAAGCGCGCAAGAATAGCGCCCTCTTCCAGTGCCACAGACTTCGCGGTTATTTTTTCTTCTTGTAAAGTTTTCTGGACCTGGATCAGCGTTTGCTCACTGGCGGCGACGCCGCGCGCGCCAGTGATTTGAACAGCCGGATCCTCACCATACAGGTTGGGAAGCGCATAGATCAGGCCGACGACAATGACGACGACCAGCATGACGTACTTCCACAAAGGATAACGGTTTAACACGGCAGTTCCCTTTGGGAAAAGTTAGATTACAGCGCCTTCATGGTGCCTTTCGGCAGAACGGCAGCAACGAAGTCACGTTTGATAACCACTTCAGTGGTATCGTTCAGCGCGATAGCAATGTAGCCAGTTTCCGCCACTTTGGTCACGCGACCGACCAGACCGCCGTTGGTCAGCACTTCATCACCTTTGGCGATGGAGTTCATCAGGTTCTTATGTTCCTTGGTGCGCTTCTGCTGTGGACGCAGGATCATGAAGTAAAAAATCAGACCGAACACCACCAGCATCAGAATCAGAGACATCGGGCTGCCCTGCGCCGGTGCACCCGTTGCCGCTACCGCATCAGAAATAAAAAAGCTCATTGAAATTCCCTCATTATTAAAATTAATCAACGTTCAAAGGAGGCACGGTGCGCCCCTGACGTTGGTAAAAATCGGTCACGAAGCTCTCTAATTTACCCTCTTCGATAGCCTTGCGTAAACCAGCCATTAAACGCTGATAGTAGCGCAGGTTATGAATGGTATTGAGACGCGCGCCCAATATTTCGTTGCAACGGTCGAGGTGATGCAAGTAAGCGCGTGAATAATTGCGACATGTATAGCAATCACACTCGGCGTCCAGCGGCGCGGTATCGCTTTTGTGCTTCGCGTTGCGGATTTTCACCACGCCGTCGGTGACGAACAGGTGGCCGTTACGCGCGTTGCGCGTCGGCATGACGCAGTCGAACATATCGATACCGCGACGTACCCCTTCCACCAGATCTTCCGGCTTCCCGACGCCCATCAGGTATCGTGGTTTATCGGCTGGGATCTGCGGGCAGACGTGCTCCAGAATACGGTGCATGTCTTCCTTTGGCTCACCAACCGCCAAACCGCCGACAGCGTAGCCATCAAAGCCAATCTCTACCAGACCTTTCACCGAGATATCGCGTAAATCTTCGTAAACGCTACCCTGAATAATGCCGAACAGCGCATTTTTATTGCCAAGGCTATCGAAACGGTCGCGGCTGCGCTTCGCCCAACGCAGAGACATCTCCATTGAGCGCTTGGCGTAATCCCAGTCCGCCGGGTACGGCGTACATTCGTCGAAGATCATCACGATGTCAGAGCCGAGATCGTACTGAATCTCCATTGATTTTTCCGGATCGAGGAAAATCGGATCGCCGTTGATCGGATTGCGGAAGTGGACGCCCTGCTCGGTGATCTTACGGATATCGCCAAGGCTGAACACCTGGAAACCGCCGGAGTCGGTCAGGATCGGTCCTTTCCACTGCATAAAATCGTGCAGATCGCCGTGCAGCTTCATGATCTCCTGACCCGGGCGCAGCCACAGGTGGAAGGTGTTGCCGAGAATAATCTGCGCGCCGGTGGCTTCCACCTCTTCCGGCGTCATCCCTTTGACGGTGCCGTAGGTGCCAACGGGCATAAAGGCCGGTGTTTCCACCACGCCGCGCTCAAACACCAGGCGACCGCGGCGGGCGCGACCGTCGGTGGTATCCAGTTCAAATTTCATGCTTGCTCCTGCGTCAGAAAAACAGTCCGACGTTTTCATACTCGCCACGGAATGATTCCGTAGCTAAAAAATGCGTTATGGCGTCTACAAGCCGGCGTACCGGCCTTTTCAGGGACGCTCAGAAATAGCCTGCGGATTGTACGTGATAAACATCGCATCCCCGTAGCTAAAAAAGCGATATTTCTGCTCAACCGCCACCTTATAGGCGTTCATGGTGTGCTGATAACCCGCAAACGCCGACACCAGCATAATCAGTGTGGATTCAGGGAGATGGAAGTTAGTCACCAGCGCATCGATCACCTGGTACTGATAACCCGGGTAGATGAAAATCTGCGTATCGTCGAAGAACGGCGCGATCAGCGCGTCTTTCGCCGCCTGCGCCGCGCTCTCCAGCGAACGTACCGAGGTGGTGCCCACCGCGATCACGCGGTTGCCGCGCGCTTTCGCCGCCAGCACCGCATCGACCACCTCCTGCGGCACTTCGGCATATTCGGAGTGCATGGTGTGCTCTTCAATGCTGTCGACGCGCACCGGCTGGAAGGTGCCCGCGCCCACATGCAGGGTGACAAACGCCATCTCAACGCCTTTGGCGCGCAGTTTGTCCAGCAGCGGTTCGTCGAAATGCAAACCGGCGGTCGGGGCGGCTACCGCGCCCGGCCTGGTGCCATAGACGGTTTGATAGAGCTCGCGGTCGGCGTCTTCGTCCGGGCGGTCAATATAGGGCGGCAGCGGCATATGGCCGATCCCGTTAAGGATCTCCAGCACCGGGCGCTCGTCGTTAAACTCCACTTCAAACAGCGCGCCGTGGCGCGCCAGCATCGTGGCCTTAATACTTTCGTCATCGCCCAGCAGCAGTTCGGCGCCCGGTTTCGGCGCTTTCGAGGCGCGAATATGGGCCAGAATGCGCTTATCATCCAGCATCCTCTCCACCAGCACTTCAATCTTGCCGCCACTGGCCTTACGACCGAACAGACGCGCCGGGATCACCCGGGTGTTGTTAAACACCAGCAGATCGCCTGGATTAAGCTTATCGAGAATGTCGGTGAAGGTGCCATGCGTCAGCGCGCCCGTCGGCCCGTCCAGGGAGAGCAAGCGACAGCTACTGCGCTCAGGCATCGGATAGTGGGCGATCAGAGATTCGGGTAGTTCAAAAGCAAAATCGGTAACGCGCATGACGGTAACTCAGACTGAATAAAGAGGCGGGTAGTCTAGTGCCGGGGCGGTCCGGCTGCAACCTTTACCCCTCCGGATGAATGACATAATCTATATTCCAAATCATTCCGAATGCCGCCATGCGGCAACCGAATGCCTTACCGGTGGCAAAGGTGCCGCGCGCGGCCAGACAGCATGCCATTCGGCCACCAAGGCGGCGTTCAGCGCAACATCGGTGTTTCCACCTGCCCGCTCGTATTTAAAGGATGTCGTTTTATGAATTTTCTCGCCCACCTGCACCTGGCCCATCTCGCCGACAGTTCGTTGCCCGGCAACCTGATGGCCGACTTCGTGCGCGGCAACCCGCAGGGCGACTATCCGGCGGAGATCATCGACGGCATCTTTATGCATCGGCGGATTGACGTGATGACTGACAACCTGGCGGAAGTCAAAGAGGCGCGGGAGTGGTTTCGCCCGCAGACCCGCCGCGTCGCCCCCATCACCCTCGACGTCATGTGGGATCATTTCCTGTCCCAGCACTGGGCGCAGCTCTCCCCTGACCTGCCGCTGGACGAGTTCGTACGCTACGCCGAGCGGCAGATCGTCCCCATCCTGCCCGACTCGCCGCCCCGCTTCGTCAATCTCAATCAATATCTGTGGTCGGAGCGCTGGCTGGAGCGCTATCGGGAAATGGATTTTATTCAGCGCGTGCTGAACGGCATGGCCAGCCGCCGTCCACGTCTCGAGGCGCTACGCGACTCCTGGCAGGATCTGGATACCCATTACGACCGTCTGGAGACGCAGTTCTGGCGCTTTTATCCGCAGATGATGCGCCTGGCAGAAAACAAACAGCTGTAATAGCCACGTCATTGATAGGTAAAAGCTGGCTGAACGATTGTTAGCGCCTCTTTGTGTTATTGCCGGGCAGGCTCTATACTTGCCCGCGTTGCGTTCCAAATAACCTTAGTAATTACAGGAGAATCAAATGGTTCTGGTCACTCGTCAAGCGCCGGATTTTACTGCAGCCGCTGTGCTGGGTAATGGTGAGATCGTTGAGAAATTCAATTTCAAACAGCACACCAACGGTAAACCTACCGTTCTGTTCTTCTGGCCGATGGACTTCACCTTCGTGTGCCCGTCTGAGCTGATCGCGTTCGACAAACGTTACGAAGAATTCCAGAAACGCGGCGTGGAAGTGGTTGGCGTTTCCTTCGACTCCGAGTTCGTGCACAACGCATGGCGTAACACCCCGGTAGACCAGGGCGGTATCGGCCCGGTTAAATACGCGATGGTTGCTGACATCAAACGTGAAATCCAGAAAGCTTACGGTATTGAGCATCCGGACGAAGGCGTAGCGCTGCGCGGCTCCTTCCTGATCGACGCCAACGGCATCGTTCGTCATCAGGTGGTTAACGACCTGCCGCTGGGCCGTAACATCGACGAAATGCTGCGTATGGTTGACGCCCTGCAGTTCCACGAAGAGCACGGCGAAGTCTGCCCGGCGCAGTGGGAAAAAGGAAAAGAAGGTATGGCCGCCTCTCCGGAAGGCGTTGCAAAATACCTGACCGAAAACGTTTCCAGCCTGTAATCGGCACGCGTTTTAATAAAAGGCTCGCTCAGGCGGGCCTTTTTTGTAAGCGGCGTCAAANNACCCGCCGATATTTGTGACCAGCGATACACTTCTGGCGAAAAAATTCGCTCTACCTCTCACTTTTTCTCTGCCAAATTTCAGCGTCAAAATACAAAGCCTTCATAACAGACTGAAAAATATATAAATTATTTATATCGTTTTCTGCCGGTACTTTGCCGTCGATGTGATCCCCATCAATATTTAAAACCGCGGATGTGATCTCATCCATCATTTTCATCAATGTATTTGGTCATGATTTAACTCAGGAACAGGAATACGTTCAGGAG
>NZ_JAGRQY010000172.1:0-20213 GCF_018223905.1 Klebsiella sp. 28 | reverse complement strand
TTTCATTTTAACTACAGCACCGACGACTTCACCGGGCGGATTATGGCCACTGCCGCCGATCAAATTAGTGTACAAGGTAGTCATTGGCGAGTTGACAGGGATCTTCGTGTTGGTGGTATGGCAGATATTGGAGGGTGGGCGCAATGCGGAGTCGACCTTTCGGCCAACAGAACAGACTTTGGTTCCCCTGCTGATGGTTCGTTGGTTTCAGGCGGACGTATTCGATCCAGAATGCTGGGACGCGGCGGTAACGGTGACACCTCCGGAGCGTGGGGTGGTTTCTACCTTGAAGAATACGTTGGGTACAACCACCGAGTGGTACTGTATATGGACGGTTTCGGCCAAAAAGATGCCTGGCTCTTTTACACCGGAGGGACAATCTCCACCCCTAAAGGCGATGTTATGACCACTGGCTCAGACGTGCGGCTGAAAAAGGATTTTACGGAATCCCAGGAAGGGGCCTCCAGGCGTATTAACGCGCTGGGGGTATGTGAGTTCAACATGAAAGGCGAAACACGGCGTAGGCGTGGATTTATTGCTCAACAAGCTGAAAAAGTTGACCCGATTTACACCTTTCAAAGCGGCGATGTAGAAATTGATGGCGAGAAGATCAATATCCTTAACGTAGACCATACGGCCATCATCGCGGATCTTGTTCTTACGGTGCAGGAGTTAACAAAACAAGTGCGTGATTTGAACAAGCAGGTTCAAACAAAAGAGTACTGATTGAGAGAAAATAGGTTATCAAAACTCGGATAATTTATCATGTAATCAGCATGTTAGAATTAACATAAAAATGGTTCTAGATAAGTGTTCAGAAACATATTTTTTTTAAAAATCAAAGTTTTAAGAGCAATGCAGAGAACTACTGCTGCGCCACATGCAGTGGTTCGAAGCCGCAGACCTGATCGTTAAAGGCATGGAAGGCGCTATCGCCGCCAAGACCGTGACCTATGACTTCGAACGTCTGATGGAAGGCGCTAAACTGCTGAAATGTTCAGAGTTTGGCGACGCGATTATCGCGAATATGTAATCCCGTTGGTGGATTAAGTAAAAGCGGGAGCCGATGGGCTCCCGTTTTTTTTCGCCTTCAGACAATTAATCTGCCGGACGCTTGAAGCATTAGGCGATGGCGAATGTCCCGCAGCGCAACGTTCAACAAAGCTATATACCTCATGACAGGGAGAGATCCATTTGCCGTAAGAGCTCGCATGAAAACGGATTGCACGCCAGGCGTCATACTGATGGCCCGACCGGCTTAAACCGGGGCCGTTCGGCGAAAATGTGCTTTAGCCTAAACTCAGGCTATCCGCTCACTTTCAGATTAAACAGCCGGGACAGCGCCGCTTTGCCGCTATCCGTCACTTGTACTTCCCGATATCCCGGCGCGCGCGTTATCCATCCTTTTTGCAGGAACAGCGTCATTAGCGCCGAGCCGGCGTCGCCTCCCAGATGAAAACGTCTTTCGCTCCAGTCGAGACAGGGGCAGCAGGGCTTACGCCGTGGGCGGGCGTTCAGTACTGCGCCAAGGCGTTCAAGCTGGGTTTTACCGGCTGACGTCAGGGCCAGGCCATCTGCCGCCAGCCATTTTTCCCTCAGCATAAATTCATAAATATTGACCGCCAGCTCGCCCGCCAGATGATCGTAGCAGGTCCGGGCGTAGCGAAGATTAACCGGCGTGCTGGGGAGAAGCGTCTTATGCGCTTGCATAGAGACGCCCATCAGGTTTTCCAGCAGCCCGGCAATATGCGAGCCCGCCAGGCGGTAATAGCGGTGGCGCCCCTGCGCGAGACACACCACCAGCCCGTTGCTGAGCAGCCTGGCAAGATGGCCGCTGGTGGTGGAGGCGGACACCTCGGCGACCGTACTGAGTTCGGTTGCCGTCCATGCGCGCCCGTCCATCAGCGCGCAGAGAATACTGACCCTTGACGAGTCAGAGAGGGCGGAGGCCACCATCGCCATAGCGGTTCCCAGCGCCTCCTCTGGCTCACTGTCTTGCTGCGGTTTCAGGAGATTCATTCAGAAAGTATGGCCCATTTTTTGGTCACTTCCGCTGCCCGGGCGTCATCATCGGTAAGGAGAATGAGCCGGTTACGGTGGTCGCTGTACTGTACCAGAATATTAATACCATTATGGGCCAGGGTGTCTGCGATGTCTCCCAGTTCCCCTGGTCGTTCCTGAGGTAACTTTCGTATCAGAGGACGGCATACATTGCTGACCGTAAAGCCGGCCTCGGTCAGCACCCTGCGGGCTTTCTCACCGTCTTCCACCAGAAAATGCGCATGTCCGGCATCAGGCGTGGTGAATACGCCACCGCCTTCGAGCCCCACGCCGTTGTTACCCAGCGCCTTACCCATTGCGCCAAGCGAGCCCGGCGAGTTGCTGAGAATCACGTGAATGTCATACATCTGACTGTGCTCCCCGATCCGATGCGTAATCCCGGAACACGCGGGCTACGCGTATTCTGTAATATGAAAAAATCGATGCTTTGCCTTCGCGCTGGGCAGCCAGATGCCGCTCATTTTGCTGCCAGTTGGCCACCGAGGCTTCATCTTCCCACCAGGATAGCGAGAGGATTTTGCCGGGCGTACTCAGGCTCTGAAAGCGCTCAATGGCAATAAACCCCGGCGTGTCTGAAAGCAAAGGCGTCAGCCCGGCCGCCAGCTGAAGATATCTTTCCTGTGCTTGTGGTAAGGCGTCGGCCTCAAAAAGTACCGCAATCATAAGTCTGCTCCGTGGTGAATTTCCCGGCAGTCTACTGACGGTCAGAGCAGGAAGCTTCGGTGTGCAGCGAAATATGCCTGGCAGGAGATCAACGATTGCAACGGAAATGCTCCCAGGCGTTATTGCGATGGTGAATAAAAAAGAACGCCAGCCATGCGATACGGCAGCCTGAGCGCACAGGGCTGGCTGAGTTTTAGTGAAATCGCGATGTGGGGGGATAAACCCTGACGGCTGCGGCTATCGATGAAAGCGATCGCCGACGGGCAGTACGGGCGGGAAAGCCGTTTTACTGACATGCAGAATATGAACCCGGAAACGCTCGCCCGGACTAGCGAAGCGCCGCCGGGCGATAATCGAAAGAGCACGTTGTCTGCCACCGGTCACGCCTTCAGGCTCCGCGCTCTCCTCGGGCGTGGATTTTTATCTTAGCCGGGAGACCTGCGTCTCGCCTACTGTGCATGGCGGCGCAGGGTGGAGGCGGGGTGGCGCCGCAGCGCCTCTTCGGGACGCACAGGGCGCCGCACCAGTTCGCCGCCGCAGTTCGGGCAATGTCCGTTCAGTCGCGTCGTCATGCAGTCCCGGCAAAAGGTGCACTCGAATGAACAGATAAACGCCTCGGGTGAGTCTGGCGGCAGATCTTTATCACAGCATTCGCAATTCGGACGTAACTCGAGCATCAACTTCTCCTCTGGTGAACGGCTATATCAGCGACGGCGGGCCAAAGCACGCTATGTTTATATCATGCCGCGATCGGTCCGCCGAGAATTTCCTTGCGCGGTAATCGCCTTCTCAGAGGGTCGCCTTCCCGGGCTGCATTCCCGGTACGAGGATCACTTTGCGGCACGCCTCTTCACGTTTCTCAAAGATCTGGTAGCCGCGCGCGGCCTCCTCCAGCGGCATATGGTGAGTGACAATCTCCTCCGGGGTAAGCAGCCCTTGCTCAATAAGCGCCAGCAGATCCGGCAGCCAGGCGTGGACGTGGGTTTGTCCCATCCTGAAGGTCAGTCCTTTATCAAAGGCATCGCCAAACATAAAGCCGTGGATGAAACCGGCGTAAACCCCGGGTACGCTGACGATGCCGCCGCGGCGCACGGCGGCGATGCACTGGCGCAGGGCTTTTCCGCTGCTCCCCTCGATTTTCAGGGTGCTGAGGACGGTTTCCGTAAGGCTACCTTTCGCCTCGAAGCCCACGGCGTCGATCACCGCGTCGACGCCGCGATGGCCCGGCGTGTTATCGATAATCCACTGCGCAGGATCGTCATGGTGGTCAAAGTTTATCGGGATCGCGCCATAGCGTTGTTGCGCGAAATCGAGTCGGTAATCGTTATGATCGATGATAAATATCTGTTCTGCGCCATTGAGCCTGGCGCAGGAGGCGCAGAGCAGGCCTACCGGGCCGGCGCCAAAAATAGCCACGCTACTGCCGGGTTTGACCTCGGCGTTTTTAACCGCCTGCCAGGCGGTGGGCAGAATATCTGACAGAAACAGCACCTTTTCATCGGGTAAGGTGTCTGGCACTTTAAACGGTCCGGTATTGGCTTTGGGGACCCGTACATATTCCGCCTGGCCGCCCGGGATCCCGCCGTACAAATCGCTATAGCCAAACAGCGCCGCCGGTGGCGAAATGCCTTTTCGATTGAGCGTCGCTCCCTGGCCGCTATTGGTGCTTTCGCAGGCGGCATACTGCTGCAAGCGACAAAAGAAGCAGTCTCCGCAGGCGATGACAAACGGGATAACCACCCGGTCGCCTTTGCGGACCGCGGTGACCTCGGAACCGGCTTCCACCACTTCCCCCATAAATTCATGGCCGAAAATATCACCATGGTGCGTGCCGGGGATCTTTCCGCGGTACAGATGCAGATCGGAACCGCAAATCGCTGTCGCGGTGACGCGCAGAATAATATCGTCCGCTGCCTCAAGAGCCGGGTCAGGCATGGTGTCGACGCTGACATGATGCGGGCCGTGATAAGTGAGTGCTTTCATAGAATATTCTCCTCGAGAGAAAGGTTGACAGCATGCGGTTCTTCGGCCTGGTGAACGGCTGCTATCGTCACCGATAAATCATCGTAAAAAATAAAGCGTAGAGTACTAATAATGGAACTGCGTGATATTCCAGGGGCTGAATATATTCCACGCTTCGCTTATTTCCCGGCTGGTCTGTTCGAGTTATTTGCCTATTGCCCTTATGTGTGCCAGTATTAATCGGGCATGATATTCGCTCCATTTTGTTTGCTAGCCGCTTCCCCAGCGGCTTTTTTTATTCGTAAAATCAGGGAAAATTCTTAATTTCCGTCTGGCAAAGGACAATGCTGCCGCTTCGTTATATAACCCAACGGTAGTAATCCTCCGGTATAGATAATTCTTTGCCGCAGAGGTGATCTGCATACATTATTTCCCTGAACACAGTAAGTTAGCGGCAAGGTGCCGTCTGGTTATTTTTGAGGTGTCTTGTAGAATTATTCCGAATTACTGCTAAAAGGTGTCGAAAAAACGGAATAATAATTTGACTAACCAGCATTACCCGCTAGATTTAAATATCGAACGACGAGTGATACGGAATATTTTCGTATCGTACTGACATAACCGATATACATGAGGTGAAATATGGCAGAGCATCGTGGTGGTTCCGGTAATTTTGCTGAAGACCGTGAAAAAGCTTCTGAAGCAGGTCGTAAAGGTGGTCAGCACAGCGGCGGGAACTTTAAAAATGATCCGCAGCGTGCGTCCGAAGCGGGTAAAAAAGGCGGACAGAATAGCCACGGCGGTGGCCGCAAGTCCGATAATTCCTGATTATCCTTTTCCTTGCACCCTGAAGTGAAAGTATCTCCTGCGAGTCTGTCACAGACTCGCAGTTATTTTCTGACTCCAGAAGGTATTTCTATGAATATGAAAAGCATTGAAGATGTATTTATTCACCTGCTCTCAGATACCTACAGCGCAGAGAAACAATTAACCCGCGGGCTGGCTAAACTAGCCAGAGCGGCGTCCAGTGAAAAACTCAGCGCGGCGTTCAATGCTCATCTTGAAGAAACCCAGGGCCAGATCGAACGTATCGACCAGATTATTGAACAGGAATCCAACCTGAAAATCAAACGCATGAAATGCGTGGCCATGGAAGGATTAATCGAAGAAGCTAATGAAGTCGTTGAGAGCACGGAAAAAAATGAGGTACGTGATGCTGCATTAATTGCCGCTGCGCAAAAGGTCGAGCATTACGAAATTGCCAGTTACGGTACTCTGGTCACCCTGGCAGAGCAGTTGGGCTATAAAAAAGCAGCCAAACTGCTTGCCGAAACCCTGGAAGAAGAAAAACAAACCGATGTGAAATTAACCGATCTGGCGGTAGGTAATATTAATAAGAAAGCGGAAAAATAAACTCTCCCTGACACGAGGAAATCACGATGAATCACGTTGAACATTACCATGACTGGCTACGAGATGCGCATGCCATGGAAAAACAGGCAGAGTCCATGCTGGAATCAATGGCTGGCCGTATCGATAATTATCCGGATCTCCGTGCCAGAATCGAACAGCATGTTAACGAGACCAAACGGCAAATTACCGTGCTGGAAGAGATCCTTGACCGCAATGAGATTTCGCGCTCGGTGATTAAAGATTCGATGAGTAAAATGGCGGCTCTCGGCCAGTCCATCGGCGGGATGTTTCCTTCCGATGAAATCGTCAAAGGCTCGATCAGCGGGTACGTTTTCGAGCAGTTTGAAATCGCCTGCTATACCTCTCTGCTGGCGGCCGCTGAAAAAGCGGGCGATACCGCCTCCATCCCAGCCATTGAAGCCATCCTGGCGGAAGAGCGGGAAATGGCCGACTGGCTGATTAAACATATTCCTCAGACCACGGAGCAGTTTCTCCTGCGTTCAGATGCTGACGGCGTAGAAGCGAAAAAATAACCCAGGAGGCAGGCCTATGTTTCGTCATGTGAAACAACTGCAGTATACCGTACGCGTTGCTGAACCGAATCCGGGGCTCGCGAATTTACTGCTCGAACAGTTTGGCGGCCCTCAGGGCGAGCTGGCCGCCGCGTGTCGTTATTTCACCCAGGGATTAAGCGATGACGATCCCGGCCGCAAAGATATGCTGATGGATATCGCGACAGAGGAGTTGAGCCATCTGGAGATCATTGGCACTTTGGTCGGCATGCTGAATAAAGGCGCCAAAGGAGCCCTGGCGGAGGGCACCGAGAGCGAGGCGGAACTCTATCGTTCGCTCACCGCCAACGGCAATGACAGCCATATTACATCCCTGCTGTACGGCGGCGGTACCCCGCTGACCAACTCGGCGGGCGTGCCGTGGACGGCGGCCTACATTGATACTATCGGCGAACCCACCGCCGACCTGCGGTCGAATGTCGCGGCGGAGGCGAGGGCGAAGATCGTCTATGAACGCCTGATCAACGTGACCGACGATCCTGGCGTGAAAGACGCGCTGGCCTTCCTGATGACCCGCGAAGCGGCGCATCAGCTCTCTTTTGAGAAGGCCCTGCAGTCGATTCGCAACAACTATCCACCGGGCAAACTGCCGCCCATTAGCGAGTACGCAAACACCTACTACAATATGTCTGAAGGTGGAGAAGTACGCGGCAGCTGGAACAGTGACAAACACTTCGATTATGTCAAGGATCCACAGCCGGCCGTAGATGGCGGAGATGGCAGTGCTTCTGTCGGCCTGACGCCAGAGCAGGAAGCGCTGTGCAAAGCGATGCTGAAGCGAACGCAGTCTGACCCGCAGGGCGATCCTTTGACCGGCGCCGAACTCGGCGCCGGGAAGCAAAACACTTCATCATCAGCTAAGTGATGTTCGCATGAGCCCCGGTTGCGGCCGGGGCGATTCACAATGATGGGTGTGGAATATGTTTGAATTCGACGCGTTTCATCTGGCCCGATTGCAATTCGCCTTTACCGTATCCTTCCATATCCTCTTTCCGGCCATCACCATCGGCCTTGCCAGCTACCTTGTGGTGCTTGAGGGGATGTGGCTGCGAACCCGGGATAATGTCTGGCGTTCACTCTACAATTTCTGGCTGAAAATCTTTGCCGTCAATTTTGGCATGGGCGTAGTCTCCGGATTAGTCATGTCCTATCAGTTCGGCACCAACTGGAGCGGATTTTCCCAGTTCGCTGGTAGTATTACCGGCCCGCTGCTGCTGTACGAAGTGCTGACCGCCTTCTTCCTTGAAGCGGGATTCCTCGGTGTGATGCTGTTTGGCTGGAATAAAGTGCCGCCAGCGCTGCATTTTTTTACCACCTGCATGGTGGCGCTTGGCACGTTGGTTTCTACCTTCTGGATCCTTGCCTCCAATAGCTGGATGCAGACGCCGCAGGGTTTTATCATCGAAAATGGCCATCTCATCCCGCAGGACTGGCTGGCGATTATCTTTAACCCCTCTTTTCCGTATCGCTTGTTCCATATGGCGATAGCCGCGTTTCTCAGTAGCGCCATGTTCGTCGGGGCGTCTGCCGCGTGGCATCTTCTGCGCGGCAACGACTCGCCGGCCATCCGCAAAATGCTGTCGATGGCGATGTGGATGGCGCTGCTGGTGGCGCCGATCCAGGCGGTGGTGGGGGATATGCATGGTCTTAACACCCTTGAGCATCAGCCGGCGAAGATCGCGGCCATCGAAGGGCACTGGGAAAATCGCCCCGGCGAGGCCACGCCGCTGCTGCTGTTTGGCCTGCCGGACATGGAGCAGGAGCGGACCCGCTATGGTCTTGAGATCCCCGCTCTCGGTAGCCTGATCCTTACCCACAGCCTGCATAAGCAGGTGCCGGCCCTGAAAGACTTCCCGAAAGAGGACCGACCCTATTCGCCCGCCGTCTTCTGGTCGTTTCGCATCATGGTCGGGATGGGCGTGTTGATGATCGCCTTAGGGATCTGCAGCGCCTGGCTGCGCTATCGGCGGCGGCTGTACCACTCGCGTCCCTTCCAGTGGTTTGCGCTCTGTATGGGGCCCGCCGGTCTTATTGCCCTGGTCGCCGGGTGGGTGACCACCGAGATGGGCCGCCAGCCGTGGGTGATATACGGGTTACTGCGCACGCGGGATGCGGTGTCGTTGCACAGCACCCTGCAGATGGCCATCAGCCTGTTGGTATTTATCGTGGTTTACTGCGCCGTGTTTGGCGTGGGGTATTACTACATTTTCCGGCTTATCAAAAAAGGACCGCAGCCGGTGACGGAGCTGACCTCGAAAACCGCAGGCACCCCGGCGCGTCCGCTCTCAGCGGCAGAGCCGGTGCGTGATGAGGAGAACGCATCATGAGCATCGATATCTCGGTGATTTGGTTTGTCATCATTGTCTTCGCCACGCTGATGTATATCGTGATGGATGGTTTCGATTTAGGTATTGGGATGCTGTTCAGCGTGGTGCATGATGGCGAAGAGCGCGATGTGATGGTCAACAGCGTCGCCCCCGTCTGGGATGGTAACGAAACCTGGCTGGTGCTCGGCGGGGCAGGGCTGTTCGGCGCCTTTCCGCTGGCCTATGCGGTGATCACCGATGCGCTGGTTATCCCGCTGACGGCGATGCTCATCGGCCTGATTTTTCGCGGCGTGGCCTTTGAATTTCGTTTTAAAGCGGTTCCCTCGCATCGCATCTTCTGGGACTATGCCTTTGCCGGCGGCTCGCTGTTGGCGACCTTCAGCCAGGGGATTGTCGTCGGCGCGTTTATCAACGGCTTTGCGGTGGCTGACCGCCGCTTCGCCGGTTCGACGCTGGACTGGCTTACCCCTTTCAATCTGTTCTGCGGTCTGGGGCTGGTGGTGGCCTATCTGCTGCTGGGCACCACGTGGTTGATTATGAAAAGCGAAGGCGCGCTGCAGCAGCGGATGCGCGAGCTGACCCGCAAGGTACTGCTGGCGCTGATGGCGGTGATCGCGGTGGTCAGCGTCTGGACGCCGTTGGGCTGGCGCTACGTGGCGGAACGCTGGTTTACGCTGCCCAATTTCTTCTGGTTCGTGCCGGTGCCGATTCTGGTGTTGGCTCTGAGCCTGTGGATCTGGCGCCTGAGCGCGCGCCCCGCCAGCCACGCCCGTCCCTTTATCCTGACGCTGGGCCTGATTTTCCTCGGCTTCAGCGGGTTGGGGATCAGTGTCTGGCCGAACATTATCCCACCGCATATCTCTCTGTGGGATGCCGCTGCGCCGCCCTCCAGCCAGGTATTTATGCTGCCGGGGGCGCTGCTCATTATCCCGGTGATCCTGATGTATACCGCCTGGAGCTACTACGTCTTTCGCGGCAAAGTCTCCGGTAGCGAGGGCTATCACTGAGAGGCCAACAGGCGGGCTGCTGATTGACCGGCGCGTCGCGCCGTCCGGTCAGGGATGACCGAGAGGGATGCGCACAAACCGGTGATCTGCTGCAACGACTCGGGCCGGGTGTTTATGCCTTCGGCGGCTTGATCTTAATAATAAATCGTTCGTTAACCCGGGTGATCCTCGCGCCAATATCGCCAAACTCGGTGGCGATTTTAAAAAAATCGTCCGCGGCGACATCAAAATCGAGTTCAATCTTCGGGTGTTGTCCTGTCGCCAGTAATTCATAGAAATGGTCAAGGCTGCGGGCTTTTTCGCTAGGCATCTTATTTCTCCATGGTAAACCAATCTGCAGTGGTTTTATTGCTTACGGCGCTTTTACGGATTATTCAGCAGGATGACAAACGTGCCTGATATAAAATTATGCAATGACAGTAAGAATGAGGCAGGGCGAGGTTATTCCGTGTTGTTAAACCGCGTGGCGACGCGTTGTCCGCAATACCATGACGGCAGAGACGACCCTGCGGCGCCGGTTGATGATAGACATTTTTTGATGACAAATTAATGACAATAAAATGAATCTGTCCGGGCTCGGGATGGCATCGTGCTAAATAATTTTATTCTGTGGCTGGTAAGGTGGTTGTTAACTACTTTATGGTGATGGAGCGTCTTTTTTAGGGCCAACGGCGAGGGAACAACGATGCAATTACTTGATTTATTCGCAGGCTTATTATGGTTAAGCAGCGTTATCTTCCTGCTGTTTGTTCTTGATGTGATCATCACCCGTTATCTTTATCGTAAATAATCGACAACGACAGCGGCGTTGGGCATAGGGGACGGCGTCGGAGGATGATAATATAACCCGCGGAATGATTCAGAAAGGAATGCGCGGTGGCCGGGAGAATTGATTACGATATTGAAAAATACCAGTTTACCGAAGCCGGTGAGACGCCACGGCTCCGGGAGCAGTGGCGCGAAGTATACCTGGAGTGTCGTCAGCTGCGGGCCGGGGCAGAGGAGCGCCTGCGCATTGCGTTACTGAACGTCGACTATGTCACCAGCTTCGAGCTGCCTTTTCGCCTGCTGCTGGTGCGCGCGCCGCAGCTAATCGCCGATGTTCGCGAGACGTTGCAGCTTAGCCGTAAAGCCGCCGTTTTCAACGGCAAACGTTACGGCTGCGTCTATAGTTTGAAACAGGATTTACAGGCTGTCCCGGAAGCCTTTCATTACCGCCTGGCAAACCGCATTCGTCGCGTCGATGCAACCGGGCTGACGGCGGCCCCGTACCAGCAGATTGCCCGGGAGATAAAGCCGGCCCGGGAGCGGCTCCGCCAGGCGCTGAACGCCGGCCTGCCGGTCACCGCTCTCGACGCCCTGTTCTGGTTCGGCAGTCAGCGAGTGGCGGCGGACATCGCGCAGTTGCGCCGGTCCGGCATGGCGATTGTCACGACGGAGGTGGAGGTCAGCGACAATTTGTTCAATACCACCCGACGAGTGCCCGTTTACCGCCTGGCCAGCGAGTGAATCGGCAACCTTTCGCCCAGCCGTTGCCTCTGCAGACAGTTGACCATTGCCCCGTTGAACCAGACGCACAGCCCTCTGGCGATAGGCCGCGGGGCCGGTTCCAGCCATGCGCTGGCGATGAGCATGAGGAGCATTAGCGCCAGCGGAACCATGTATTTTCTTTTCACTGCCCTTTATCCGCTGCGCCTGTTCTGCCAGCAAGGTAGCGGTAAAGTATGACGTTTCGTTGACCGGGGCAGCGTTTTTATTATTGGCAAGCGGTTGCGTTGGGCCAGAGATTATTCATCTTTTGGCATACGAGAGGACGAAAACTGGCGGCTTGTATTTTTGATTTTTATTACACCACGCTTTTTTTTGCCGCCGGGGAAAAGCGTAATGTGGCTACGACTGGATGCGGCTCGTCATGTAACTGGCTGGTTTGAAACAATATTTTAATTGTTGTCTAAACGCATGCGACAGCGGTGGCTAATTTATATTAATTCACTTTACCGATCAATAAATTATATGTTGATAGTTTTTAGCTATCGAATGTTTCTTATCGATCATTTTAAACTATTTTTGTTGGCGGGAAATATATGACATGCTTTAACCCTTTCTTATTTTTGGTATTTTTTAAATGGTTGAAGAAAACGCGAAAAATACCTCCTATCGCTTCGTACTGGAGCCCGCTATTAGCGATGATGGCAGCTGCCACTCGTGGGAATTGCTCACTAAAGATATTATAGCACCCGCACGAAATAACGCCTCAGCGCCCGCGTTTTCTTTCTCCACGCTTACCGAAAGCGATAAGCTTGCACTATTTACCCGACAAATCGAGTTGCTTTCCGTATTTGATTTTTCCCTGGTCGATAATAAGCCGATCTCGCTCAATATCGATGATTTATTAAGCCATTTTATTCTGACGGACCGCTATCTCTGCGATTTTCTGCGCTCGTGTAAGCATATTGCTTTGGAGATAAATGAGAATTTTCATGAGTTTATCGCCGGCCGCGAGCTGACGGCGCTAAGCACGCTGGCGGCGCTTTGTCCGGTCTGGCTGGATGATTTTGGTCGCGGGCGAACCTCCTTCCCGCTGCTGGAGAGATTCCGCTTCGATTGCGTCAAAGTGGATAAGGATTACTTCTGGGATAAAGAAAACGACCCCGCTTTGCCCGGTCTGTTGCAGTCTATTCATACCCTGACCGGCTATGTGATCGTTGAGGGTATCGAAACCGAAAAGCAAAAACGGTTAATCACTTCTGCCGGGGACATCATAGGTCAGGGCCGCTACTGGAAGGAAGAATATATTTTTCTTTGCGGTTGAGGGTCGACCGGGGGCTGGTTTCGGTTACCTGCTATTCTTTTATTATCCAGTTTTAAATACCCCCTTTGCTACAGATAGTCTTTATTAGCGCAGTGATAAGCGCCTCTCTTTTTTATGAAGGATCATTCCCTGTAAATACCCCCATGCGTAACGCCCCGATCGCCATTTCGACGTAAGCCAGGAGCTGACCTCTGAGCAGCGCGAGCTGGTGAAAAAAGATCTCGCCGCTGCGATCAATTAATCCTGCCTGCGCCATCCGCTCAGGATCGCGCGGCAGGGAAAAATGCCGCCGTTTACCGGCGGCTATTGCTTATTTTGCGCTACCCTGGTTTTTTTCCAGCCGGGCGAAATACTCCGGTGCAAACGGACGCGGATCGACGTCGGCAAACGGCGCGCGCTCAAAGTGTGATTTCAGCGCCCAGGGAACCGTGCAGTCAAAAATGGTCTTGCAGCTGATGCCATTTCCACGGATCGACGGGCTGTATTCCGGCGTCTGGGACGGATCCAGCTGGTGACCGCGAATGCCGGGGATTGTCGTAATGCTGACGTCCCCCTGCATGCGGGTGGTCATCGCCCACAGGATATCGTCGCTGTCAAAGATGTCGACATCTTCATCAACCAGAATAATATTTTTTAGCTCGGAATAGGTCGCCAGCGCCAGCAGCGCGGCCTGCCCCTGCCGGCCTTCATCGGCGGGTTGACGTTTTTTCACCTGCAGGATCCCGAGGAACTTACCGCCACCCGCGGTGTGGGCGTAGACATTTTGTAAAAAGCCCGGAATGGCGGCCTCGACGGCATTCCAGATACTGGCTTCCGTTGGCAGGCCGGCGAGGGTGGTATGCTCTTCCCCCGGTCCCACCAGGGTCTGCAGAATCGCATTGTTTCGCATGGTCACTGCTTTGACTTTGATTACCGGCAGCGACGGATTAGCGCCGCCGCAGTAGCCAGGAAATTCCGGCATCGCGTGGCCGCTATTGGTGTGCTGATCCTCTCTGACGCGCACGCCAGGCAACAGCTCACCTTCGATAACGATCTCGGCGCGGGCGATGGCTTTCTCCGGGACGCTGACGCCCTGAACCAGCTCCACCGGACGTTGACGCAGCGCGCCGGCGACGCCCAGCTCGTTATAGCCGAACGGCGTGGTAGGGGCTTCGAAGCAGGCGCCAATATAGATGGCCGGATCGAGACCCATATTGATGGTTATCGGCAGCGGTTTGCCGGCGGCCTCGGCCTTCTGGCGAAACACTTCGATATGGCGGCCGGCGGCAAGAAACATCGACAGCTCATCCCGGCCCTGAACGCACAAGCGGTGGATGGTGACGTCGGTCAGCGAGGCGTCGTCGGGATCGCTGGCCAGCGCCAGGCCCAGGCAGAAGAAGGGGCCGGCGTCGATAGGGGTGTTGGTGGGCGCCGGAAGCAGGGTGCGCAAATCAAAATCCGGATCGTCGGCCAGAAAGATCTGTTCCTGGCAGGGGGCGCTGCTGGCCGGGACGACCACCGGCGCGACCGGTTTTTTCACCGCCTTACCCACTTCAAGGGCCAGCTGCGAGGCTTCGCAGCCCAGCAGCAGCGCGGCCCGCTGGCGGCTGGCGTGCATACCCACCAGAATGCGCGAGTGTGGATAACCCTTAATATTGTTAAACATCATCGCCGGCCCGATGCGAGTGGGGCGCTTCACGGTGCCGCCCGCGCCGATATGGCGATAAACACCGGCCAGCTCGGCGTTAGGGTCAACCGGATGATCGGTTTCGAGATACTGATTGTCATGCTGTTGCAGCAGCGCGATGGCGTCGCGCAGATCCTGAATCGGTGCGGTCATGATGTTCTCCTTAGCGTATCGATGCGCACAGTATGCTTCGCAGGCTAATGGTTATCAATTGCATCATTTATGCTTTATTGATAAGCTTTTTCTTATCAATTTGTAGGGAGGAGTCCGACCATGTCCTTGCGAGCGTTACGCCATTTTGTGGTCGTTGCCGAAGAGTTGCATATGCACCGGGCGGCGGAGCGGTTACATATCGCCCAGCCCGCCCTCAGTCAGCAGATTAAGCAGCTTGAGCAGCGCCTGGGCGTGGTGCTCTTTTCCCGCGCTAACCGCCGTCTGACTCTGACCGCCGCGGGCGAGGCCTTTTTACACAAGACGCGGCTGGCGCTGGAAATGGCCGATCAGGCGGTGCTGGACGCCCAGCGCACCGCGCGGGGCGAGCAGGGGAGGCTGCATTTGGGGTATGTCTCCAGCGCGATGTACGACAGTAAACTGCCGGGGCTCCTGCGCCGGCTGCGCGCCGACTGGCCGGGGATTGAGCTGTCGCTGGTGCAGGGGGATGTGCAAATGCTCTACGAAGCGCTGTTGGATCTGCGTCTGGATATCGCCATCATCCGCGCGCCGCTGGCCTCGCCGCCGGACGCGCTGGTGGTCAGGCCGTTTGTACGTGAAAAGCTCTGCCTGGCGCTCTATCAACAGCATCCGCTGGCCGGCGTGGGCGCGCTTAATCTGGCCTCATTGCGCACTGACAACTGGATCTCGCTTGACGATCCGCAGGGCACCGGACTGGAGCAGGTTTTTATGGATGCCTGTCGCGTCGCGGGCTTTACGCCGCAGGTGGCGCAGCGGATTAACGACGTTACCTCGATGATTAGCCTGGTCTCCGCCGGGGTGGGAGTGGCGTTGGTTCCGCTCTCGGCGCGGGCCTTACGCCTTGATAACGTGGTGTATATCGATCTCCAGGATCGGCTGGCGGAGAGTGAGCTGAGCATGGTTTACCACCGCCATATTCGTTCGGCAGTGGTAAGGAAAGTTATCTCGCTGCTTAATACCGCTGAGCGATAGTCCCGGTTAGCTGGTCTTCAGGCGGCCAAAGCTGACAATCCTTGAACGGCCCAGCTCTTTCGCCCGGTACAGCGCGGCATCCGCCGCGCGCAGCAGACTATCGCTTTGGGTGTGCTGCGGGTAGCTGGCGATGCCAATCGACACATCCACCTGGCCTATCTCGGTCAGACCATCACGCAGCGTCATATTGCGCACCTGGGTGTAGATCTCGCTGGCGCACTGGTGCGCCCCGGCTTCGTCAATCCCGGGGAGCAGCACTAAAAACTCCTCGCCCCCGTAGCGGAAAGCCATGCCGATATCGCGCACCGCGCGCTGCACAATGGTCGCAACGCTCTTAATCACCAGATCCCCAGCCTCATGGCCATAGCGATCATTGATGGTTTTAAAATGATCGATGTCGATCATCAGACAGCTCAGCGGAGTATGGGTATGGACCGCCAGCGCCATCTGCGAATGCAGCGCTTCGTCAAGATGATGGCGGTTACGCAGGCCGGTCAGGGAATCGAACAGCGCTTTTTCCAGCAGGGCGCTGCGCAAACGCTGATTGGCCAGCGCCAGGCCCAACGCTTCCGCCATCAGCTCGAGATAGGCCCGGGAAGGAGCGTCACCGGCGGTAACGTTCTGGAAGGTCAGCAGGCCAATGGCTTCGCCCTGGGCGATGAGCGGTACGCAGAGCGACTGGCCGGCGTGCGTCTCCGGCAGATGATAGCAGGTGATATCGGGCTCGCCCTGCACCGGCGGATGGCTGAGTCCCCGCCGTATCGCCCAGCAGTCGTCGGGAGAAAAGGGCGTCGTCTCACCGGCGGGTGACAGCCACTGCGCTACGCAGCGCAGCTGCCAGGGGTCGGTATCCAGAACATACAGTTTACCGGGGATCGTCGGGGCGATATTTGGCGCAAACCGCTCCGCCACCTTAATCACATCCTCAATGGTTTCACAGCCCTGCAGCCGCTGAGTCATACGCGCCAGCAGCTCGCGGATCGCCCAGTCGGCGTCGCGCTGCTGCTCCAGACGCTGACGGGCCAGGCCGTTCTCGCGAAAAATGCGGATCGCCTGAGCCATGTCACCAATCTCATCCACCTGGGTAAAGTGCGGCGTCTCCACCGCATAATCCTGGGAGGCGAGACGCTGGACCACGTCGCTCAGGCGAACCACCGGGTAGAGCACCCGGCGTTTGAGAATGAAGCCGAGGACGAACAAAAACATCAGGGCGGTCAGGCCGACCATGATTTCCGACAGCGTACGCCAGATCCGCGAGCGCTCGGTGGCCTGGTCGATAGCGACGGCGGCGCGATGCTCAAGCATCTGGCGGAAGCGATCGATCTGCGTCTGCATGCGCTCCAGTTCAGTCTCGTACGCGGTGCCGTACAGCACCGCGATGGCCGCTGGCGCATCGCCGCGAGCGACATGCGCCAGGGCCGCCTGCTGTTCATCCTGTAGCTCATTGGCGATCCGCAGGCCATCCTGGAGCAGCGCCAGCTCCTCGCGGCTGGCGCCGTTATCTTTCAGGCCGCCCAGCCGCTGCTCTATGCTCTTGTCAGTCTGCTGCAGCTGCTGATATTGCGTAAGCGTCTCCGGCGAAGGCTTTATCACGTACAGCCGGGCGAGGTCAGACAGCGCCCAGGCGTCGTTTTCCACCTCGTCGGAGAGGGTATCAAAGACCTGGCGCTGCTGTACCGCCTGGCGTTCGACGCGGTCGGCGCTGGAGGCCATGAGCATAGCGCTCCCGGAAGCCAGCGTCAGGCCAACGGTGATCCCGTAAGCCCAGTTAGTGATGGTGGCGATTCTCACCGTGAATTTCCTTGCATGCAGATGAAGCTGTTTTGATTATAGAACTCCGCCCCCGCCACGACGGCGGCCCGCTTCAGAGGCGGCGCTCGCTATGCAGAGGGGCAAGGGTCTGAAGAATGATGGCGTGTAGCGTTTCCGCATGGTGGCGCAAAACGAGGAAGACATCGCTATCCAGAGCGCCATTTATAACATCCGCTTCCATAATCTGTAAGGCTTCCTGCCAGGCCATCCCTTTACGATAAGGGCGATCTTCGGTCAGCGCGGTGAAAATATCGGCGATGGAGATAATCCGGTCGGCGAGGGTCAGGTGCTCCTTTTCGAGATGCAGAGGGTAGCCGCTGCCGTCCATTTTTTCATGATGATTCGAGGCCCAGTTAATGATGTCGCCGAGCTCGCTATAGTCGCTGAGAAGTTCGCCGGTCATGTAGCTGTGCTCCCGCACCTGACTCAGCTCCTCATCATCCAGCTCGCCCTCTTTTTCGAGAATGGAGAGTGGGATATAGACCTTGCCAATATCGTGTAGATAGCCGGCTATCTGTATTTGCTGACAGGTGGGCTCCGGCAGCTGCATCCAGCGGGCAAGCTGGCGGGCGATTTCCCCCACCATGATGCTATGGGTGGCGGTAAAGCTACTGTAGGTGTCGACGATTTTGGCAATCAGCAGGCAGACATCCTTCAGACCGTGAATATCCAGATAGCGCGTGTTGATGGGGCCAATAATCTCCAGCAGCCGCTGAATATGGCCGGGGTGAAGGTGCTGCCAGAAGTTCGCATTTTCAGCGACCTCGCACAGGATATCGCAGAGCGGCGGATCGATCTCCCGATGCAAAGCGACGAACTGTTCCACCACCGCCCGCGTGGGCCAGGCGGCAACGTGGCTATCGGCCGGCAGCAGCCGTTCAAAGGCATCAGCGAAATAGACAATGTGCTGTTCGCGGGAGCCCCGGTGGTTCGGGCTAAAATGGTGATCGCGAATAAAGGGAACGATGGGCTGGAAGGTCGCTAATCCCTCCAGCATCGCCACACCCTGGCGCTGATGCGGGTCGTGGATATTATCGATAGCATCCAGCGAATGAATGGTGCGTTTATCCCCCAGCACGCCGATATCGTGCAGCAGCGCGGCGCAAAAAATGGTCTGCTGCCGTTCGTCAGGCAGTCTCAGCCTTTGCGCCAGCGTCAGGGCGATTAAGGCCGTTCGTTGCATATGCCGGTGCAGTTCAGGGTTAATGATCTGGATGACTCTGGTGGTCAGCATCAGGGCCGACTTCAGGGCAATACGCATCTCTGTTCTCCGTTCGCGTGACCTGGCGGGCAAAAATGCTCTCGCCGGTGACGGAAGTGTCGATAATCTGATCGCAATGCGTGTTGTGTGTTGCTGAACAGGTAAATCCTCAGAATGTTTTGGTTCATAGCTCTGCCCGTTTCAGATCCAGTGGTGCACCAGAGTTGGGCGATATCGTCCTAAGAACCTTATTATTGTCTGATAGTTAACCATTTCCCCCCCAGAAAAGAAATGAATTCTGGCAAGCCCTTTGCATTAAGCAAGCGTAAGTTTGATTAATGTCTATGAAGGGAGTGACCTGTATGAATTTTAGAGCATTACTTGCCATTGCGTTATTGACGATGAGCAGCCTGGCGTTTAGCGAGACGCGTCTTCCGCATATTGTTATTTTAGCCACCGGCGGAACGATTGCTGGTTCGGCGGCCAGCAATACCCAAACAACCGGCTATAAAGCCGGGGCGATTGGGGTGCAGACGCTGATTAACGCCGTGCCGGAAATGAGTAAAATCGCTCACGTCGAGGGCGAGCAGGTGGCCAATATTGGCAGTGAGAATATGACCAGCGATATTATTCTCCAGCTCTCGAAGCGGGTGAATGCGCTATTGGCTCGGGACGATGTCGATGGCGTGGTGATCACCCATGGCACGGACACGCTGGATGAAACCCCGTATTTCCTCAATCTGACGGTGAAAAGCAACAAGCCGGTGGTCTTTACCGCGGCGATGCGCCCGGCGACGGCGATCAGCGCCGACGGGCCGATGAACCTGCTGGAAGCGGTCACGGTCGCCGCCGATCCTGATGCCCGGGGACGCGGGGTAATGGTGGTGCTTAACGACCGCATCGGCGCGGCGCGCTTTGTCACCAAAACTAATGCCACTTCGCTGGATACCTTCCGGGCGCCCGAGGAGGGCTATCTTGGTGTCGTGGTGGGCGGAAAACCCCAGTTCGAGACGCGGGTGGATAAAATTCACACGCTGCGCTCGGTGTTCGATGTGCGTCAGCTGAAGGTTCTGCCGAAGGTGGTGATTATTTATGGTTACCAGGACGATCCGGAGTATATGTACGATGCGGCGATCGCCCATCATGCCGACGGTATTATCTACGCCGGAACCGGGGCGGGGTCGGTGTCGGTACGTAGTGCCGCCGGTATCAAAAAAGCGCAGCAGGCGGGCATCGTGGTGGTGCGAGCCTCCCGTACCGGCAGCGGCGTCGTACCGCCGGATGACAGCCAGCCCGGGCTGGTGGCCGACTCCCTCAACCCGGCAAAAGCGCGTATACTGCTGATGACCGCGCTGACGCAGACTAAAGACCCGCAGCTGATTCAGCAATATTTCCATACCTACTGATCCTCTGCGGCGAGGGCGTTGTTCACACCCTCGCCGTGCTTTCTTCTCAAGGACCTGGCTTCCATGCAAATCGATGGCGGATGATTGCCCATCATTCACTCCACCTGTGTTTCCCACGAGGCGTAAAGAAATATTTTTTATTGTCCG
>NZ_JAGRQY010000171.1:12672-14298 GCF_018223905.1 Klebsiella sp. 28 | reverse complement strand
GCCGGACCCCGCTCTCCTGCTCCAGCTGCTGCAGTGCTTTGGTCACCGCCGGTCGGTGGATTTGCAAATTTTCCGCCGCCTGGGCAAAGCTGCCGGCATCGACGATTTCAATAAAAATTTTAATATTTTCAAACAGATTCATTTGCATGATGGCCCGCCTCCCACTTCTTCATCAGTTCACATTATTACTAATTTAATAATAGTGATGAAAGTTTTTGCTCATTTTTTAAAACAATAAAGACGCCTACACTGCCCTCATTGCCGCATCGCTGGGGCGAACAAATTTATAACTTATTAACATACAAGGAAAAATAGCATGCAACCTAACCGCGTCGCCCGCATTCTGGGTATTGAAAAACCGGTGGTCCAGGGGCCCCTCTCCTGGCTAACCGATGCTCGTCTGGTGGCGGCCGTCGGCAACGCCGGTGGGCTTGGCGTGCTGGGCCCGAACGCCGGACTGACGGCGGCAACCGCCGTCTCCACCCCGGAGGCCACCGCCGAGAAAATGCGCGAAGAGATCCGCAAAACCAAACAGCTGACGGAGAAACCCTTTGGCGTCAACCTGATCCCGACGGCGGAAAATGACATCTGGACGCCGGCGATCCTCCCGGTGATCAAAGAGGAAGGGGTTAAGGTGGTGGTCTACACCGGCTACGGCGACGGTTCGTTAAAACCGGCGCTGTTCGACGAACTGAAAGCCGCCGGGATCACCATTATCTATCGTGACATCAACCCGACGCCGGAGAACAGCCGCCGCGCGGAGCAGGCCGGAGCGGATATTATTGTCGCCACCGGCTTTGACGAAGGCGGCACGCTGCCGGGTACCGCCCTTGGGACCTTCACCATCGTCCCGCTGATCGTTGACGCGGTACAGCGGGTTCCGGTGATGGCCGCCGGAGGGATCACCGACGCCCGGGGCGCGCGCGCCGTTCATGCCCTGGGTGCGGAGGGCGTCTTCGCCGGTTCGGTATTTATCAGCACCATCGAAAGCCGGGTTCCCGACTCGGTGAAAGCGAAAATTGTGGCCGCCAACGGTCTGGATCTGCGCCTGTTCCGTACCCTGCCGGACTACTACCGCGCGCTGCCCGGCAAACTGAGCGACACACTGGTGGCCATGGACCGGGCCGGCGCCTCAAAAGCCGAGCTGGCCCAGGCGATGGGTGGTCTGCGCGGGATGCGGCTGGGCATGCTGGAGGGGAATACCGATGAGGGATATATCTCGGTGGGCGCGGGGATCGGCAACATCCATGCCATCACCTCTGTCGCCGAGGTGGTCAACCAGCTGGCGGTGTGAAGCCGCCAGCCGGGGCACGGCAACCGGCGCGATCAGGCGTCGGCCACCTTCTCTACCGCCCGGGAGAAAGCGTCGATAGCCAGTCCGACGTCGGCGGCGGTGACCGACTCCGCCGGGTGATGGCTAACGCCCCCCAGGCAACGCACAAACAGCATCGCCGATGGCCAGCGCTCGGCGATGGCGATGGCGTCATGCCCTGCGCCGCTCGGCAGCGTCAGCGAACCCCCCTGCACCGCCACCACCGCCTCGCTCAGCACCGCCTGCAGGTGACTGTCGCAGGCGGTGGCGGCGATGCGATAATACTCCTCGGCGGCGAAACTCAGCTGGCGGCG
>NZ_JAGRQY010000171.1:0-12665 GCF_018223905.1 Klebsiella sp. 28 | reverse complement strand
CCACCACGCCGAGCGCCAGCCCCGCCTGCTCCAGGCACGGCCCCTGCTCGATATGCAGTTCCAGATAGGCGGCGATATCCCGCGGGTGACGGGCCGCGTGGGCGATCCGCGCCGGATCGAGTCCGGCATTCACCAGCGCCTGGGCGACGCTCACCCCGTCGGAATCGCACTGTGACAGCCAGCTTTCAGGCCAGGTGCCGGTGACGCCGCGACTGCCGAGCAGGGTGATGCCAAAGCGGGTGCCCTCTTCATCACCAAAGCCGACGATCTCGATTGCCTTCGCCAGCCGTCGCCCCTGCTGGTGCAGACGCTGGACCACCTCAATCGCCGCCAGTACGCCGAGCATGCCGTCGTAGCGCCCGGCGTTGCGCACGGTGTCGAGATGAGAGCCCAGCAGCACCGCCGGCGCGCCCTCCTGCACGCCTTCATAGCGACCGCAGATGTTGCCGACGCTGTCCTGCCATACCATCATGCCGGCGGCCTGCATCCACTGGCCCACCAGCTGGTTGGCCTGCAGATGTTCCGGCGACAGATAGACCCGGGTCAGGGCGTCGGCGGTTTCGCTGAGGGCGGCCAGCTGGTCGGCGCGCGCCATCACCCGGCTGGCCGCCGCCTCTCTCTCCGCCAGCTGGCGGAAGGTATCACTCATAGGATGGCCTCGGTGCGATAGTGATCCCAGGCCGCCTGCATTGCCGCGCCCTGGGTGGTGGTGAACCTGAGGTAGTTCAGGACCGCTTCCAGCGCGCTGAGCGTCTGCATCACGCAGTCTTTACGCGCGTTATAGCCCATGGTGCCAATGCGCCAGACTTTACCGTGCAGCGGACCAAACGAGGTGCCAATTTCAATGCCGAAATCTTCCAGCATCAGTTTGCGTACCTGATCGCCGTTGACCCCGTTGGGGATCACCACCCCCAGCACGTTATTCATTTTGTGCCGCAGGTCGCCAAAGGTCTCGAGCCCCATCGCCTGGATGCCCTTCAGCAGCGCATCGCCGTGCAGTTTGTGGCGGGCGATGCCGTTGTCGAGTCCCTCCTGGAGGATCAGGCGCGCGCACTCCCGGGCGGCGAACAGCGCCGAGGTCGCTTCGGTATGGTGGTTAAGGCGCTCCGGCCCCCAGTAATCCATCACCATGCCGAGATCGAAATAGTTGGAGTAGATCATCTCGTCGACGCCATCGTGATGGGCATCGGTGCGGATCCCCTGCTCAATGCAGCGGCGGCGGCGGATGACCTCTTCCATCCGCGGGCTGAGGGTGATGGGCGAGGTGCCGGAAGGACCGCCCAGGCACTTCTGCATCCCGGCGGACACGGCGTCCAGCTGCCAGGCGTCGGTTTCCAGCGGGTTACCGCCGAGCGACGCGGTGGCGTCGGTATAGAACAGCACATCGTGACGACGGCAAATCTCCCCCAGCTCCGCCAGCGGCTGCAGCATGGTGGTGGAGGTATCGCCCTGCACGGTGAGCAGCAGGCGCGGCCGCACGCGCTTGATCGCATCCTCAACCTGATCCGGCGTAAAGACCTCGCCCCACGGCACCTCGATGGTGTGCACTTCTGCCCGGCAGCGACGCGCGATCTCGCACAGCAGATGACCAAACCGGCCGAACACCGGCACCAGCACCTTGTCACCGGGACGGATCGCCGACAGCAGAATCGCTTCGATCCCGGCGCGCGAGGTGCCGTCGACCAGCATCGTCCAGCGATTTTCGGTGCGAAACACGCCGCGGTAGAGCGCCATGACTTCATTCATGTAGTGGGTCATCGCCGGATCGTACTGGCCAACCAGCTGGCTCGACATGGCGCGCAGCACGCGCGGGTCGGCATTGATCGGCCCCGGCCCCATCAGCAGGCGCTGCGGCGGGTTAATTTGCGAAAACTGAGTGATATCCATCTGCCATTCCTTACGTTAGTTAAGACCGCGCACCGAGGAGATAAACTGTTTCAGTTCGCTGGTCTGCGGGCTGGCGAACAGCGTTTTGCTGTCGCCCTGCTCCCAGACGCGTCCCTGATGCATAAACACCACGCGGTCGCCCACTTCGCGGGCAAAATTCATTTCATGGGTGACGAGGATCAGCGTCATGCCTTCCGCCGCCAGTTGCTCCAGCACCTTCAGCACTTCACCCACCAGTTCCGGGTCGAGCGCCGAGGTGATTTCGTCACAGAGTAAAACTTTCGGCGACATGGCCAGCGCCCGGGCAATGGCCACGCGCTGCTGTTGGCCGCCGGAGAGGTTGGCCGGGTAGTAATCCAGACGGTCGCCGAGCCCGACCTTCTCCAGCATCCGCTGCGCCAGCTCCCGGCATTCTGCCTGGGACTTCTTCAGCACCCGCCGCGGGGCCAGCATGACGTTCTCCAGCGCCGTCATGTGAGGAAAGAGATTAAAGTTCTGGAACACCATGCCGATGGAGCGGCTGATCTCCCGGGCCTGGGAATCGCGGTTGGTGATGGTCATGCCCCCGAGCTTGATGCTTCCCTCCTGGTAGCCCTCCAGACCATTGATACAGCGCAGCAGGGTGCTTTTACCCGAGCCGCTGCGGCCGATGATCGAGATCACTTCCCCCATGTCGATATCCAGATCGACGCCCTTCAGCACATGGTTGTCGCCGTAGTACTTCTGCATCTGATTAATGGTGATGAGAGGCATTGAATTTGTTCTCCAGATAGCGGCTGTAGCGGGACAGCGGATAGCACAGAATGAAATAGCCCAGCGCCACAAGGGCAAACACTTTAAATGGCTGATAAGTGACGTTGGTCAGCATAGTCCCTGCCTTAGTCAGCTCCACAAAGCCGATAATCGATGCCAGCGCCGTGCCTTTGATCACCTGTACGGCGAACCCGACGGTCGGCGCGATAGCAATGCGCAGCGCTTGCGGCGCCACCACCCGGTACAGGGTCTGGCCGAAGCTCAGCCCGAGACAGCGCGAGGCTTCCCACTGGCCTTTCGGCAGCGCGCGAATGCTGCCGAACCAGATATCCAGCAGAAAGGCGCTGGTGTAGAGCGTCAGGGCGACCGAGGCGGCGGTCCACGCCGAGACGTCAACGCCGAACAGCGCCACGCCAAAGAATGCCAGAAACAGCTGCATCAGCAGCGGCGTGCCCTGAAACAGCTCGATGTAGCCGCGGATCAGCCGTTTCACCTGGCGTCCGCCGGTGAGGCGCAGCAGCAGTAACGGTAAGGTCACCAGCGCCCCGCCGGTGAACGCGACCAGCGACAGCAGCACCGTCCAGCGACCGGCCAACATCAGGTTGCGGATAATGTCCCAGTCAGTAAAAGTGGTCATCAGGCCTGTACCCCCAGCCATTTACGCCCCGCCGCCATCAGCAGCTGGCGCATCGCTATCGATAACGCTAAGTAGATCCCGGTGGTTACCAGATAGACCTCAAAGCTCAAAAATGTCCGCGACTGGATCAGGTTGGCGGCGAAGGTCAGCTCCTCATAGGAGACCTGCGACACCACTGACGAGCCGAGCATCACAATGATGCACTGGCTGACCAGCGCCGGATAAATCCGCTGCAGCGCCGGGGGCAGTACGACGCGAACGAAGGTTTGCGTCCGGCTGAGCCCGAGCACGCGACCAGCTTCCCACTGGCCCTTCGGCGTCACCTGAATGCCGGCGCGGACGATCTCGGTACTATAGGCGCCGAGGTTAACCACCATCGCCAGCAGCGCCGCTTCACCGGCGGTCATCTTCAGTCCGAGGTTCGGTAAACCAAAGACGATAAAAAAGAGCTGCACCACAAACGGCGTATTACGGATGATTTCCACATATCCGCCCCATACCCGGCTGAGCATTCCCGGGCGACCGCTGCGGATCGCCGCCCCAAGGATGCCGATCGCCAGTCCGCCGATCGTCGCCAGCACCGTCAACTGCACCGTCACCCACAGGCCGGCCAGCAGCTCCGGCCAGTGCGGCCAGAGCTCAGAGAAATGAAGTTGCTCCGTCATCCCCAGACCTTACGCGCCGAGGCTGGCAGGCAGTGGCGCTTTCAGCCACTTCTCAGACAGACCGTTGAGGGTGCCGTCCTTAATGCCCTGCTCGATGAGGGTATCCACTTTTGCCTTCAGCGCCGGTTCGTTCTTTTTCAGACCGATAAAGCACGGAGAGTCCTTCAGCATAAAGCTCGGGACCGGCGCTTTGTCGGCGTTCTGCCGGGAGATAGCCGCCACCACCAGGTTTCCGGTGGCGACATACTGCACCTGACCGGACAGGTAAGCCGACAGCGTAGTGTTATTGTCCTCGTAGCGCTTAATCTGCGCCGCCTGCGGCGCCACGCTGGTCAGCACCATATCTTCCACCGCCCCACGGGTCACGCCGATGCTTTTGCCGCTCAGCGCGGCCGCGTCCTTCAGCTCCGCCCCTTTCGGGCCAAACACCCCGAGGAAGAACGGGGCGTAGGCGCGGCTGAAGTCGATCACCTTCTCGCGCTCGGCGTTCTTGCCGAGGCTGGAGATCACCAGGTCCACCTTATCGGTCTGCAGATACGGCACGCGGTTGGCGCTGGTCACCGGGACCAGCTGCAGCTTGAGCTTCATCGATTTCGCCAGATAGCGCGCCATATCGATGTCATACCCCTGCGGCTGCAGGTCGGTACCCACCGAGCCGAACGGTGGAAAGTCCTGGGGTACGGCAATGCGGATGACGCCGCGTTTTTCAATATCCTGGAGCTGGTCAGCCTGCGCGGCAGAAACAGACGATAGGAGACAAGCGGCCCCGGCCAGCGCGATCAACAGTTTCTTCATGATGTTTACCCGTTACGTTAGCATGAAACAAAAGATTCTTTGAATCTGTTTTTGCAACTAATGTGCCAGATACAGACGAGGCGAGGGTTGGCGAGGAATTAAAACAAAAAGTGAGAAAGGACAAGCATTAACGGAAAAGTGCTCAGAGAGCGGCGGCGCCATCACGTGGTTTTTATTGCACCATAATAATGCACAGCACCACGCTGGCGCCCCATCAGCGTTGTTCCAGCTCGTCCAGCTGCTGGTAAAGCGTGGCGATCTCGTGGATGCGCGGACGACCGCTGTCGAGCGTTTCATGGAGAAAGGCATTGGCCAGCAGATTAATCAGGCTGTTGACCGAGGCATAGCTATCGTAGGCGGAGACGCTGTCCAGCGGCGCGCAGAGCTGCCAGCGGGAGAGCGGAAACAGGCTGTGGGCCTGCGGCTCGCACATTAACAGGACCGGCACCCCGTCGCGCTGCAGCTGCTGCAGCAGCGGGCGTACTATTCGCGGCCGGCGGCGAAACGCCATCATTACCACCAGATCATCGGCGGTCAGATCGACCAGCTCTTCGCTGAGACTCTGACCCGGCTGGGGCAGCACCAGCACCTGGCCGCGGGCCTGCAGCAGCTGCTGGCGCAGATGCAGCGCCGCCGGATAGGCGTTGCGCATGCCAATCACCACAATGCGGCGGGCGGCCACCATCGCCGTCAGCGCCTCAGCGAACTGGCGGGCGTCGAGGGCGTTGACCCACTGGGTGAGGTTTGCCATCTCCTGCTTATAATGGCGCGCCAGCAGCGTGTTACCCTGCACCGCGTCGCGCTGGTCGGTGAGCGGCATCCCGCTCTGACGCAGAGTGCGCAGTTCATCGCGCATATCCTTATATTTGTCGTAACCGAGGCGCTTAAACAGCCGGCTGACGGTGGCTTTCGACACGCCGCTCATCTGCGCCAGCTCGGCGCTGTTGTAGCTTATCAGGTCGTCAAAGTGGTCAAAGATGAAATCCGCCACCCGCTGCTCCTGCGGCGACAGCGAGGCGTATTGCCCTTTCAGTCGTTCATCGAGTTGTTGCATAGCGCCCCTGTAACTTTCGTTTCATCATCCATTCCTCATCATACTGTATCTGCTATGCCTTACACATAGCGTGCCAGTGGGAAAATTCTGGTCATCGTTTTTATCAATGAAACGAAACGTTCAGAGATGGAACAGCTTTTGCAGTGTTCTGCGGGTGATTCGTTCAGAAAGGATAATTTATGCACAGTAGCAACGTTTCGACCCACGGCATGGCGGTGGCCCCCCACCACCTCGCCAGTCAGAGCGCGCTGGCGATCCTGCGCGAGGGCGGCAGCGCCATTGAAGCGATGGTGGCTGCCGCGGCGGCCATCGCCGTCGTCTATCCCCATATGAATGGCCTCGGCGGCGATGGCTTCTGGCTGATCGTGCCGCCTGAGGGAGACCCCATCGCCATTGACGCCAGCGGGGCCGCCGGATCGCTGGCGACCCTCGAGGCCTACGCCGGACAGCAGCATATTCCCCACCGGGGACCGCAGGCCGCGCTGACCGTCGCCGGCACCGTCAGCGGCTGGGACGAGGCGCTGCGTATTTCACGGGACTTAACCGGCCGCGCGCTGCCGGTGGCCCGCCTGCTGGCCGATGCGATCGGCTATGCCGAAGACGGCATTCCGGTTACTGCCTCGCAGGCCCACGCCACCGCCAGCAAACTGGAAGAGCTGCGCCATCAGCCGGGCTTCAGCGAAACCTGGCTGGTCGCGGGCGAGGCCCCGCGGCCCGGCAGCCGCTTCCGCCAGCCCGCCCTCGCCGGTACCCTGCGCATGCTGGCCAGCGACGGTCTCGACAGCTTTTATCGCGGGCCGCTGGCCGAGCGTCTCGCGCAGGGGATGGCCACGCTGGGGATGCCTGTCACCCTCGGCGACCTGCAGGCCCACCGCGCCCGGCGTCCGGGGCCGCTGACGCTCCAGCACCAGCAGGGAACGCTGTGGAATCTTGCCCCACCCACGCAGGGGCTGGTGTCGCTGGCGATCCTTGGCATCACCGACCGTCTGAAGATGGCCGATGCCGACGACGCGCAAACGGTGCACCGTATCGTCGAAGCCACCAAGCGGGCATTTGCCCTGCGCGATGCGCATATCACCGATCCACGCCATCTGGATGTGGATGTACAGCAGTTGCTCACCCCGGAAGCCCTGCAGCCGCTGGCCGACAGCATCGACGACGCCAGCGCTTCCCCCTGGGGCGGCGGCAAAGGCCCGGGCGATACCGTCTGGATGGGCGTCGTGGATAACAGCGGACTGGCAGTGTCGTTTATTCAGAGTATCTATCACGAGTTCGGCAGCGGCGTGGTACTCCCGGACACCGGGATCGTCTGGCAAAACCGCGGGGCGGCCTTCAGCCTCGATCCGCAGCATCTCCTGGCGCTGGCCCCTGGCAAACAGCCATTCCACACCCTCAACCCTGCCGCCGCCCGCCTGAACGATGGCCGGGTGATGGTCTATGGCTCGATGGGCGGCGACGGTCAGCCGCAAACGCAGGCGGCGCTGTTTACCCGCTATATCCTGCAGGGGGTGCCGTTGCAGGAGAGCATCTCCCGTCCGCGCTGGCTTCTGGGCCGCACCTGGGGCCAGTCCTCCGATTCACTGAAGCTGGAGGGACGCTTTGCCCCCGCCTGTATCGCGCGCCTGCGCGAGCTGGGGCACGACGTAGAAGTGCTGGCCGATTTCAGCGAAGCGATGGGCCACGCCGGCGCCATTGTCCGCCATCCCAACGGCCTGCTTGAAGGGGCGACCGATCCACGCAGCAACGGCGCCGCCGCCGGATACTAAGGAGCAGACTATGACCACACAGCCAGACTGGAGCGAGTATCTGACGCAGATGACTCACCTGTTGGATATGGAGCTGGATGCGCCGCGCCGTGAGGAGCTGGAGCGCCAGTTTGCCCGCATCGCCGCCATGGCGCAGCCGCTGATGGACTATCCCCTCGGGCCGCGCGAGGAGATTGCGGGGGTGTATAAAGCATGACTCTTCAACACTTCACCATTGCCGATCTCCAGCGTGCGCTGCACGATGGCGAACTGAGCGCCCGGGAGATCGCCCGCCAGACGCTGGACGATATCGCCCGCGTGAATCCGCAGATCAACGCCTGGACTGAGGTCACCGCCCAGCGCATGCTGGCGGAGGCCGACAGCATCGACGCCCTGCGCCGGGAAAAGCGCCCCCTGCCGCCGCTGGCAGGGATTCCTTACGCAGTGAAAAATCTGTTTGATGTCGCCGGGCATACCACCCTCGCCGGCGCCGAACTGCTGAGCGACCGGCCGCCGGCAGCCAGCGACAGCTGGGCGGTGCGCCAGCTGCACAGCGCCGGCGCCCTGCTCAGCGGGATGCTCAATATGGACGCCTACGCCTACGGCTTCACCACCGAAAACAGCCACTATGGCGCGACGCGCAACCCGCACGATCTGTCGCGGATCGCCGGCGGTTCTTCCGGCGGTTCGGCCGCGGCGGTGGCGGCCGGGCTGGTTCATTTCAGCCTCGGCAGCGACACCAACGGCTCGATCCGTGTCCCCGCGTCGCTGTGCGGGATCTTTGGCCTGAAACCCACTTTCGGTCGCCTGTCGCGCTCTGGCAGCCATCCGTTTGTCGCCAGTCTGGATCATATTGGTCCTTTTGCCCGCCGGGTGGCCGACCTCGCCGCGGTGTATGACGCCCTGCAGGGGCGCGACCCGGCCGATGACTTTCAGGCTGATAAAGCCAGTGAGCGCACCGGCAACCTGCTGGAACGCGGGCTGGAGGGGCTGCGCTGCGCGCGGCTGGGCGGCTATTTCACCACCTGGTGCGATGACGACGCGCGGGCGGCCGTGGATCGGGTCGCCCACGCGCTGGGCGCCGACAGCGAGCTGCAGTTCGCGGATGCCGCGCTGGCCCGCTCGGCGGCCTTTATCATCAGCGCCAGCGAAGGCGGCAATCAGTACCTGACGGATCTTCGCCACTCGCCCGAGCGCTTTGAACCTCACTCCCGCGAGCGGCTGCTGGCCGGCGCGATGATCCCCTCCGCGTGGTATCTGCAGGCTCAGCGTTTTCGCCGTCATGCTCGCCAGGCGATCAAATCCCTGTTCAGTCAGGCCGACGTGCTGATCGCCCCGGCCACCCCATGCAGCGCCACGCCAATAGGCGCGGAGGAGATGGTGATTAACGGCCAGCCGCTGCCGGTACGTGCCAGCATGGGAATGCTGACGCAGCCGATCTCCTTCCTCGGTCTGCCGGTGGTGACCGTGCCCCTGCGTACCGCCAGCGGTAAGCCGATTGGTCTGCAGCTGATTGCCGCGCCGTTTAACGAACAAGCCTGTCTTCGCGCCGCGCGGGCGCTGGAAGCGATGGGCATTACCGATGCCCGAGTGGCGGAGAGTGCAGCATGATCAATCTGGATAATGTAGACCGCCCGGCGATCCTCGCCGAGGTGACGGCGGCGTTTTATCAGTATGAAGAGGCGCTGGTCAGCAATAACATCGAGGCGCTGGATGCGCTATTCTGGCACGACCCGCGCACCGTACGGCTGGGAGCCGGCGAAAATCTGTATGGCATCGAGGCGATCCGCGCCTTTCGCGCCGCCCGCCCCGCCGCCGGTCTGGCCCGCGATCTGCGCCATACCACCATTACCACCTTTGGTGCGGATATGGCGGTGTGCAGCACCGAGTTCACCCGCGAGGGCAGCGCCCGCCTGGGCCGCCAGCAGCAGACCTGGGTACGCTTCCCCTACGGCTGGCGGATTGTCGCCGCCCAGGTCAGTCTGATGGACTGAGTGGAGTATACGGGAGCGGACCGGAGACTAAGGTATCCACCGGCCCGCTTCCGGTCCGGTAACATGCTATTTGGAGTCGAAGATCATGGTGTTCATCAGAGCTGCTGAAGCAAAAGATATCCCCTCGCTGCAAACGCTATTTCTGCAGCTGGGCTATCAGACGGAGACGGCGATCTTAGCGCAACGCATCACTGCCCCGCAGAGCATGATGAGTGCGCTGGTGGCGGAAACAGAAAACGCCGTGTGTGGCGTAATCGTTATCAATTTTATTTTACCGGTACATGAGAACCGTTTATGGGCATTAATTTCCGCGCTGGTCATAGAGGAATCGTCACGTGGATCAGGGATAGGCCAGCAGCTTCTCCAGGCCGCAGAGCGCCTCGCCCGCGATAAACAATGCGCTCAGATCGAACTTTCAAGTAGTGAAAAAAGAATCAGAGCGCATCGATTTTATGAAAATAACGGCTACAAGGAGGTTCGCAAACGCTTCGTTAAACATTTGTCTTAACCGCCTGCGCGCGAGGGCTTTCCCCGGATGACCGTAACTATATTTTGCCCAGCAGGATATTTAACATGCGGCGCAGGGGTTCCGCCGCCCCCCACAATAGCTGATCGCCAACCGTTAACACCGAGTAGACTGGGTCATTATTTAGCGACATTTTCTTGTAGCGGCCAATACCTACCTGCAGCGAACCACTAATAGCAGCCGGGGTCAATTTACTGACACTCTCTTGCTTATTATTGCGGACATAGTTTACCCACGGATGGGAATGGGTGACTAACTCAGCAAATTCTGCTTCGCTGACCTCACGTTTAAGTTTCAGCGTAATCGCCGCGCTGTGACAGCGGATCACCCCAACCCGAATGCATAAACCATTGACCGGGATGGTACCCGGCGCAAGGCCAAGAATTTTATTAGTTTCCGCCTCGCCCTTCCATTCTTCGCGGCTGTTTCCATCGCCCAGATCGCTGTCGATCCACGGAATGATGCTGCCCATGAGGGGGACGCCAAAATTCTCCACCGGCATGCCCGCGCTGTTAATCAACTCACTCACTTTATTTACCAATGGCAGCACGGAACCTGATGATGTCAGTTCATCAGCGGATAAATGCTGACTGATATAGGCGCTTTGTGCGATTAATTCCCGCACGTGTTTGGCGCCCGCCCCGGAGGCAGACTGATAGGTCATCACGCTCATCCATTCGATAAGATCCGCTTTTATCAGCCCGGCCAACCCCATCAGGCTCAGCGTAATGGAGCAGTTGCCGCCGACAAACAGTTTAATTCCCGCTTTTACCGCACGATCGATATTTTCGCGGTTGACGGGGTCGAGAATAATGCAGGCTCTTTCATCCATCCGCAGCGCCGAAGCCGCATCAATCCAGTAACCTTGCCAGCCATGGTTAATTAACGCCGGATAGATGGCTTTGGTATAATCCCCGCCCTGACAGGTGATGATGATATCCATTTCGGCGAGTGCGCTAAGGGAATTCGCATCTTTCAGCCTGTCGCTTTTACCATTAATAACCGGGCCCGGGGCACCCGCACTGGAGGTACTAAAAAAATGCGCTGTAATATCGTCGAAATCATTTTCTTCGATCATGCGTTGCAACAATACTGAGCCCACCATCCCTCGCCAACCAACAATACCCACCTGCTTCATTTATTTAACCTTTATAAGTTATGAGAATGTTAATTTGAGTGTCGCCATACCTTATATCGTATCCCCCAATAAAGGTCATTACCCAGCACATCGATTTTTATCATTATTAAAATGTTTCATCTGCCATCAGCGATATTTATCTCTTATTACGGTCAAGCAGATATAAGGCGGCGGCGACTGTCCAGTTTTCGGCATTCAAAGGTGAAACGGCGTAGCGAAACGGCAGCAGCTTCTTCTCCGGGTACCATGAAGAGTAACTTGCATTTTGATAGTTACTATGTCAATTTGCTGGCAAAAGCCACCTGGTTACTGGACAGCCCATGAAAAATGAACCGCTTTGCCACGCTCCCTGCCCCATCGCCCGCAGCCTGGGCCGCATCGGCGACAGCTGGAGCATCATGATCCTGCGCGACGCCTTTGCGGGCTTTACCCGCTTCGACGAATTTCAGAAAAGCAGCAACGTCGCGCCCAATATTCTGTCGCGCCGCCTGAAGGCGCTGGTCGACGACGGCCTGCTGGAGAAGGTGTGCTACAGCAGCACCCCGCCGCGCTACGAATACCACCTCACGCCGCGCGGCCGCGATTTTCGCATGGTGCTGCTGGCGCTGGCGGAATGGGGTAATCGCCACTTCGCCCCCGAAGGGCGTCAGATGCAGCTGGTGGAAATGGCAACCCAGCGCCACGTGGAGCCAGTCATGGTGGATAAAGCGACCGGGGAAGAGATTATCCCGGGTAAATACGCCATGGTGCCGGGCCCCGCCGCCTCGCCGCTGATGAAATATCGTCATGAATATCTGCTGCGCAAACGCGAAGGCGATAGCGGACAAAAATTCCAGCCTGAACCTTACAGAGATGCCAGCAATGAATCCGACCAGTAAGAAAAATATTCTTGTCCTGGCGGCCCTGGGGGCTGCCGCCCTGGCGGCAGCGAGCTACGGCGCTTACTGGTGGCATACCGGGCGCTTTATGCAGACCACCGATGATGCCTATGTCGGCGGCGACATTAGCGCCATCTCCAGCAAAGTCTCCGGCTATATCCAGCAGCTGGCGGTGCAGGACAATATGGCGGTGAAAAAAGGTGACCTGTTGATCCGCATTGACGACCGCGATTATCGCGCCGCCCTCGCGAAAGCCGCCGGAGAAGTGGCGGCGCAGCAGGCCGCGCTGGCCGATATCCAGGCTACCCGCCAGCTTCAGCAGGCGACCATTGCCGGCTCTGCGGCCTCGTTACTGGCCGCCACGGCGGCAACCGAAAAACTGGCTAACGACAACCGACGCTATAACGCCCTGGCCGCGTCGAGCGCGATTTCCGCACAGATCCGCGATAACGCCTCCGCCGATTATCGCCGGGCGCACGCCGAGCAGGAGAAGGCCAAAGCGGATAAAACCGTGGCCGAACGTCAGCTGGCGGTGCTGGATGCTCGCCAGCAGCAAATCCTGGCTGCCCTGGCGCAGGCCCAGGCTAACCTCG
>NZ_JAGRQY010000170.1:0-4248 GCF_018223905.1 Klebsiella sp. 28 | reverse complement strand
GCCGGGGAGATGACCATCATCGCACCGAGAATAACCGCCCCGATGGCCACCACCCATCCCCCTGACAAGCCCCCTACAGACAGGATAACCGCCAGCATCGCAGCCATATAAAGCGTATGATGTCCGGTCAGAAAGATGTACTTTAATGGCGTTAGACGCGCCAGGGCGATATTGATCAGCATGCCCAATACCATAATGGTGGCGGTTTCCGTGCCGTAATTCTTCTGCGCCAGAGCGGCCATGGCATCAGTGTTGGGCACCACGCCCTGAATATGGAAAGAATGTTCAAATAACTGGCTAAAGATGGTTAACGTATAGGCTATAATACCGGCGCCGGCGGTCAATATGACAAAACCCATGATGGTTTTCAGCGTGCCTGAAATAACGTCTGAAATTCCTTTTTTTTGCAACAGCAGACCGATCAGTGAAAATAAACCAACCAGTATCGCCGGTGTTCCTAGCACATCATAAATAAGAAAATGAAGCATGTTAAACTCCACGAATCAGATAGCCGTTGCTTAAATGTTTTCTGCTAAAATTTCTTTAATTTTATTGTTATCAAGTAAATTACTTAATCCAACGACCTTTGCAGAGTGACTGCTAAGATGTTCTGCAATGTCTTTAGCGCTGAGAATAAGATCGGCAGTTTCGCTTTTTGCCGACGTCAGGTCGGTATGTGCGACTTCAGCTTCTTTATTCATTTCGGCAAGGATCTTTTTGACATTCATTTCAACGATGAAGCTGCTGCCCAAACCATTACCGCACACGATAAGCACTTTTTTCATTCTGTTTTCCTTCAGTCAATAACGGCCTGAATCGCCTTGCTATCATCGGCATTTAACAATCGGTGTAACTTTTGCTGATCGCTAAAGATTTCAGCCAGTTCACCAATCATCGTGATATGTTCATTTCCGGAACGAGCGCATAGCATGATTACCACGTATACCGGATCGTTCTCTGTCGAGCCGAACGACACCCCTTCTTTAATATGAAGAAGCGATAATCCATTTCTTAACCCCCCCTGTTCAGGACGGGCATGAGGCATCGCCAAGCCGGGAGCTAATACGTAATAGGGCCCAAGTTCTTTATGGCTTTGCAAAATCGCCTCAATATACGACCCGGCTATATACCCTTGCATCAGCAAGGGTTCTGCTGCAAGTCGAACGGCATTTTCCCAGCTATCTATTGAGTTAATGACTTTAATTTTATCCGGGGTTAACCAGTCTCTGATCATATGCTCTCCCGAGGGGGTCTATGTGCTGCACTATAAACAGCTAAATAAAATGCAACTGTGATACACCTCCCAAAGTTAGCGCTAACAAAGAAAAATGTTAAAAAGTGCGTTACCGCTAACACTGACTATAATGTGCTTTCCCCCTCGCTGTGGTAAGTTATAATGCGATTCGCAGATATACTTTCGTTATATTTTATTTTTCAAACGGTTGGTGATTTTGGTGAAGAGTTTAGACGCGGACGGTAGCCCGAAAGAAAAACGACGTAAAGGAACGGGTAAGATAACCCTGACCGAGGTGGCTGAGTTTGTCGGTGTGAGCGCCATGACCGTCTCGCGAGCGCTGAGAATGCCTGAAAAAGTGAATCCTGAGCTTCGCGATCGCATCGATGCGGCCGTCAGTCAACTCGGCTATGTCCCTAATCTGCAGGCACGTAATCTGGCGTCGGTCCATTCCGATCTTATTCTCGCCGTCGTCTCCACCTTCTCTTCACCGGGTTTTTTGCCGGTCTCTGAAGCGCTGCAAAAAGTGCTGACCGAACGCGGATATACCATGATGTTTATGGAATCCGGGCATGACGGTCAAAGTGAACAAAAGACGTTTGAAAAAATGCTCGCCTATAACCCGGCGGCCATTATTCAGTTCAATATCGATACCATTGAGAGCTGCACCCAGCTGCTGGCCAACGTGGATGTTCCTATTCTGGAAATTGGCGCGCTAAATACCCACCCTGTGGGTATGTGCATCGGCGTGGATTACGGTAAGGCCGTAAAACAGATCGTGACTCATCTGGCCGACGCCTCATTAAAAAACATCGCACTGCTCTGTACCCCGGCTAATAACACAATGTTTCGCCAGTTGCTGAGCGGTTGGAATACGGCGATGCTCGCTCTGAACCGCTCCCCGCACCGGGTGGTAACCACGCATTTGCCATCCACCATCGCCACAGGCGTCAATATATTCAAGGATATGATGATTACCTGGGGCGATCTGGATGCGTTAATTTGCACGTCGGATGAAATGGCCTGTGGATGTATGATGGCCTGCCACAGTGCCGGCATCAAGGTGCCCAATACCGTAGCCATTGCGAGTTTAGGCGGAGGAGTGTTATCGACAGTCTGTTCCCCTGCCCTGACAACCGTTGAGTTTCCCTGGCATGACATTGGGGTGAAAGCCGGTAAAGCCCTTCTCGAACTGCTTAACGATAAGCCTGGTGAAAAGTTCATTGAAATTCCGTCAGTGCTCAAAGTCCGGGCCAGTACCGCGGCATGAGTTTAATATAGGGCGATAAGGCTTCCCCTATCTAGTATCTGTGTGTGGTAGCCAGGGTTTCTACCAGGAAGAATGTCTCTCTGCGAGAGTCCATACAATAAATGCCCAGCTCATAAAGCAAAAAATAGTCGGGACAGTAGCGTTTTTTCGCTACTAAGCGGGTAAACCGCCAGCCTCATTTCCCGTTTATCTTGCCAGCCGTCCCAGGCGGTGATTTCGTAGCCTCGACCCGCCTGGGCGGCTTTGCACTGAAGTCCGTCTAGCGCCAGTCCAGGGTATACGATGTCTCCTAAGCCAGTTAGCAGGTAAAGCGCACCGCGATAATTCATTTGCACCGCCCTGGTGCCGCACATTCACCATGCCGCCCCCCGTCAGACATGCCCTCATTACATTAACCACTTGAATATAAAAACTTATTTTATATGGCACGTTTAATGCTCTTCGCTTGTATACCGCAATGTGGACAAGAACGTATGCCATATGGCCACAACAGGTCGCCAGTCTGCGGTCGCAACCTTCCCCTTTCTGTGAGGCATCCAGGGTGGATGCGTTTCACGGAAGCCTGCTTACTGAAAACGGAGAACAACATGACGACACTCAGCGAACCGTTGGTTACCCCGAAATATGGCAAATGGCGCCAGCTGGTGCTGGGCCTGATCTGTATGGCCGCCATCTCCAGTCCGCAATATGTCTGGACGCTGTTGACAAAACCCCTGGCCGCCAAACTTGGCGTCGGTCTGCCAGAATTGCAGGTCACCTTCTCACTACTGATCATCCTGCAGACCTTCTTTTCCCCTTTTCAGGGGCGGTTAGTGGAAAAATTTGGCCCACGGCGGCTGATCGCTATTGGCACGGTGATGGCGGGAATGAGCTGGGTGCTTTCCGCGCAGGTGAATGGCCTGGCAACGCTCTGGCTGGTTTATGGCTGCATGGGCGGCCTCGGGACCGGGATCGTCTACATCGGCGTTGTCGGCCTGATGGTCAAATGGTTCCCACAGCAGCGGGGATTCGCCGCCGGCGCGGTGGCGGCGGGCTACGGGATGGGGGCCATCATAACCACCTTCCCCATCTCCCTGTCGCTGACCACTAACGGCCTTGAACACACGATGACGACTTTCGGGATCCTTTTCGCCCTCGTCGGCTTCCTCGCCAGTCAGGGGCTGAAGCTGCCGCCCCCTGCTGTCTCCCAGCCCGTCAGTCAGACGGTGGTGCAGAGCAGCAGATCGTTTACTTCCCGGGAAATGCTGCGCCAGCCGCTGTTCTGGCTGATGTTCGCCATGATGGCGATGATGTCGACTTCCGGGCTGATGGTCACTTCGCAGATGGCGGTGTTCGCCGAGGATTTCGGCATTAGCCAGGCGGTGGTGTTTGGCATGGCGGCGCTGCCACTGGCGTTAACGATAGACCGCTTTACCAACGGCTTAACCCGGCCGCTGTTTGGGTTTATTTCCGACCGCTTCGGCCGCGAGCAAACCATGTTTATCGCCTTTGCGCTGGAGGGGGTAGCGATGATGCTCTGGCTGGCGTGCCGGGAAGATCCGCTGCTGTTTGTCCTGCTCTCCGGGGTGGTGTTCTTTGGCTGGGGGGAGATCTTCTCGCTCTTCCCGTCGACGCTCACCGATACGTTCGGCAGCGAGCAGTGCCGCCAGCAACTATGGCTGGCTGTATATTTCGCAGGCCATCGGGTCAATCTTTGGCGGTCCGCTGGCGGCACTGCTCTATCAGCACACTCACGGCTGGCATG
>NZ_JAGRQY010000017.1:0-5607 GCF_018223905.1 Klebsiella sp. 28 | reverse complement strand
CGCGTGACGCGCTTGAGTCAGCAGGTGGAACGCTTGAGCGGGCAACTGCAGCGTTTGAGCCGGTAGTGCAGCGTCATGAGATGGCCGTGGCCGCAGAACGGGCGCACGAGCAACGGCAGCACGAAAAGGAACTGACGGAAGCGCGTTCCCGGCAGCGAAGCTATGACGGTCCGTCGCTGGGCTGAAATGCAGGAAAACAGGGTTCTCATCGGGCATTTACGCTGAAACCGGATGTCATTCACCTGGCTGCATGGCTATGCAGCCAGGTAAAATTTATCTGTCGCGAACGGGGCGGTTTATCGGGTGGTTTGTTGCCGGTTTTACCTGACTGCCACCCCGTTCGCGGCGAACCCGTCCGGGGCGGTGCGGGCAACGGGTGTTATGTTTAATCAGCGTGAACGGCAGATACAAAAAAAGCCCCGGAGGGCTTTTAACTACTGACTTATTTTTTTGAAGATTTGCTGGGTTTCAATTTGTCAGTATTTCCCGGCGTTTTTTTATTGTCACGCTGGCGTTTATCAGGTTCCCCTGTTGAATCGGCAATTCGTTTCGGACCCGGCTTAAGACCCATAATCGTTATCCTTTCAATAGTTAAGAGGAAAGCCCTCAAGCTAGATATATTGACCGCGTTACGGATTATCAAGAGGGGCTAACAAGATTATTTTTTGTTCTTTTAGGTTGATTGTGGTACTGTTGCTATACATGTATAGCAAATGGTGTTCGGGAGGTTTATATGCTTGCTATCCGGTTATCTGATGAGATTGAGTCCCGTCTGGACTCGCTGGCGAAGCAAACCGGCAGAACAAAGACGTTTTATGCGCGGGAAGCAATACTGGCGCATCTGGAAGACCTGGAGGATTATTATCTTTCAGCAGAAACTGCTGCACGCGTTCGCCGTGGTGATGAAGCAGTGCATTCGTCTGAAGACGTGAGGAAGTCACTTGGTCTGGACGATTAACTATTCCGATCGGGCGCTCAAATCGTTACGCAAGATGGACAAACAGAACGCACGACGGATTGTGGATTTTATGAGTTTACGCATTGCAGTTGCTGCCGATCCTCGCCAGTCAGGGAAGCCGCTCAAAGGTGAGCTGGGCGAGTTCTGGCGCTATCGGGTGGGAGATTATCGCGTTCTGTGTGAGATCCGAGATGACGAGCTTGTTATCCTTGCCGCCACGATTGGACATCGCCGCGAAGTTTACGACTGAAGCCCGCTATGCGGGCTTTTTTGATGCCGACAACAGGTATTATGGTAAATACTCGACTAACTACGTGTTCTACTGTTTGTCGGTTTTAGTTAACCAGCAGGTTGTCTTAACGATAATGTAGCCGTTATTTTTAACTAATAAGGTCATATTGTTAACGTCAGGCATAATAAAAGACATTATGGCCTCAGAGTTATCATCAGAAGCAGCTCTCTGCATTACTACTTCGATTCCCTTTTCTTTGAATCTATAAGTATCCAGTTGCCTATTAAACTTAGAAAGACCTACAACCATACTTAGTTTGTTATCTTTAACAGTAAGAGATGCTTCCTGAGTACCATTACATCGGTAGTAAGCGGTGTAACCGTCAGCAAAAGATCGACCGGGGAATATAAATGCTAGGAACGCAATTAACCAATACATAGTTGAGAATCTTGGTATTACACATTTCACTATCCTCTCTTTCATTTTTCGTTCACCATACTTTGTTATCTGATTTTTAATTTTTCTATTTTATAAACCAAGTCCCTACCAAAAAGGCGAAAATTATCCTCAAATAATAATAATTGTTTAAGAACATCCATGAAAGCAGCTGCTTCACCCTCAGTTATGGGAGCTACTCTATATAACATATAACCTGAGTTAAGGGTTTCTTTTATACTTTCTTCAATGCTCATTATAAATATTAGTGGATTATCATTTTTCTTCCCCCATGGGTTTCTAATTAATCCTTCGATGTACTCAGGTCCTTTGCGTCCTATTGCCTGCGCAATATTTTTTATTTCATCTGCGTGAGGGCTTTGTTGTACAGCTTTGTTTATGCCTGCTTGAGTGATTTTCAGAGACTCTACACCGTGTATGTTGTATGAGATAAAATGTAATAAATTAAGATGTAATGCAATTAATCCATTTTTGTTTACATCTGAGTATTTGGATAAAAAACGTAATGAAGTGTTAACTCTCCCTTGAAGCCTAACAATTGGGAGTGCTGCCTTGTATATTTCCTTCTCCGTTAAATGCCGTTTAAAAAACATAATTCTCCGCCTCCGTATAGCGTGTCTATTTTATTTCGTCGTAAAACTTAGCTCTGAAATATTCCTTTAGAACCATCATTTCATTAATAATTGAATCTATCTCATCCATTTTTTCTTGGTATTCTTTTAATGGTGAAGGGAGCGGTAACTCAATATTTGAAAAGTGATTGGCGAGATAGGGATCAAGGTTTCTCATCCATTCAGGCTTTTCGCCAATGCGTTCTTCAACTGAAAGTGAACCTGATAATCTCTGGTTAATAAGATCACTTAGACTCATTTTGGTTTTATTCGAAAGCCGTTGTAAGGATTGCTTTAATCCTATATCTAGCATGATATTTGTTCTTTCTCTCATTACCCCTCCCCCCTCGCTATTGCGTTTTTTGTTGCGCACAAAGCTACCATTGCGCATTAAGAAACGCAATGAAAAAGGAGGGAGGGAGTGGTTTGTACATGATGTGCAGTGCGCTGAGGGCATCAGTGGCGGGTGTTTTTCCGTGGGATGGATGGAGCTCCGGGGATAACAGAACTGACGATCATTTAAAGGATCTTCTTGAGATCCTTTTTTTCTGCGCGTAATCTCTTGCACTGTAAACGAAAAAACCGCCTGGGGAGGCGGTTTGATCGAAGGTTAAGTCAGTTGGGGAACTGCTTAACCGGGTAACTGGGTATACGAGACCGCAGATACCAAAACTGTTCTTTCAGTGTAGCCGCAGTTAGGCACCCACTTCAAGACCTCTCAATATCTCTCTCGTATATATCCAGTTACCAATGGCTGCTGCCAGTGGCGTTTTTGCGTGTCCGTCCGGGTTGGACTCAAGATGATAGTTACCGGAAAGGGCGCAGCAGTCGGGCTGAACGGGGGGTTCGTGCATACAGCCCAGCTTGGAGCGAACGACCTAAACCGAGCCGAGATACCAGCAGCGTGAGCTATGAGAAAGCGCCACGCTTCCCGAAAGGGAAAAAGGCGGAACAGGTATCCGGTAAGCGGCAGGGTCGGAACAGGAGAGCGCACGAGGGAGCCGCCGGAGAGAAATCACCGGCATCTTTAAGTCCTGTCGGGTTTCGTCCTCCTCTGACTTGAGCGTCCATTTCTGTGATGCTCGTCAGGGGAGGCGGAGCCTATGGAAAAACGGCCACGCCGCATCCTTTTCTCCGGCACTTTCTGATTTGAGCGCCTTTGCTTTATCCCGTTATCCGTGAGCCGGTCACGCCCGCCGCAGCCGAACGGCAGGAGCGCAGCGACCGAGTGAGCGAGGAGGCGTCATTTCATCTGTCCGTGCATGGTATTGCGGACGCTCCTGAGCCACATATCACACCTGCCACATGAGGCACTTTCATGAATCGCGCTCTCATGTCAGCATAGTAAGCCAGTATACACAGCGTAAACGCTGTGACTGGTTCAGGGCTGCGCCCCGAAACCCGCTAACACCACTGACGCGCTGGCGCTTGTCCAACGCCGGAGCGACCCGGAAAACATTTCCGTGCCGTCCGGCGTTTGCGAAGGAGGGATAATGCAGAAGCCGAAGAAGAAGCCGCTCGTCGTAAAAAAAAGATCCTGGCATCCGGCAGTGATGGCAAATCTGATGCGTCAGGCACAGGAGGAAGATTACCGCCGGGAGCAGATGGCAGAGCTTGAGCGTTCAGCCCGGTCACATTTTGCGGATATCGGAGGAGAGGATGGCGGTTAAGCGTACCCGTTTTTTAGGTATCCGGGTGACCGATGGGGAGTACCAGCAGCTGCTGGAGCGCTGCAATGGAAGGCAACTGGCAGTGTGGATGCGGGAAACCTGTCTCGATACGCGCCCGGCGCGGTCGTTGCGGCTGCCGTCCATCGATCCGGTTTTGCTGCGCCAGCTTGCCGGGATGGGGAACAACCTCAACCAGATCGCCCGGAAAATTAACGGCGGCCAGTGGTCAGGCGCTGACCGGGTTCAGGTGGTGGCCGCGCTGATGGCCATCGATGCCGGACTCGAGCGGCTGCGGCATGCCGTGCTGGAAAAGGGGGCAGACGATGATCGTTAAGTTTCATCCGCGAGGGCGAGGCGGCGGTGCCGGGCCGGTGGATTATCTGCTGGGGAAAGACCGCCAGCGCGACGGGGCCATCGTCCTGCAGGGAAAGCCGGAGGAGGTCCGGGAGCTTATCGACGCCTCGCCCTACGCCAAAAAGTACACCTCCGGCGTCCTGTCTTTTGCTGAACAGGATTTACCGCCCGGCCAGCGTGAAAAGCTGATGGCGAGCTTCGAGCGGGTTCTGATGCCCGGACTCGATAAAGACCAGTACAGCGTGCTGTGGGTTGAACACCGGGACAAGGGGCGGCTGGAACTGAATTTTCTGGTACCGAACACGGAACTGCTGACCGGCAGGCGTCTCCAGCCGTACTACGACCGGGCAGACCGTCCGCGCATCGATGCGTGGCAGACCGTGGTGAACGGGCGACTGGGGCTGCACGACCCGAACGCACCGGAGAACCGGCGCGCGCTGGTGACGCCATCTTCGTTACCCAAAACGAAGCAGGAAGCCGCAGAGGCTATTACGCGGGGCTTACTGGCCCTCGCCTCGTCAGGGGAGCTTAAAACGCGTCAGGACGTCACTGAGGCGCTGGAAAGCGCAGGTTTTGAGGTCGTGCGCACCACAAAGAGCAGCATCAGCATTGCCGACCCGGACGGAGGGCGAAACATCCGACTTAAGGGAGCCATCTATGAACAGTCTTTTAACGCTGGCGAAGGACTTAGAGCAGAAATCGAAAGCGCAGCAGCAGAGTACCGGCGAAATGCTGAAAGCCGCATTCAGCGAGCACGAGAAGTCTGTCAGAGCGGAACTGAGCGAAAGCGGGAAGAGAATCAGCGCCGCCATCCGCGCCCACGAGCAGGGTATGAGCGCGGCCATGCAGTCGAACCGCCTGAGCGTGATGCGTATGGTCGGGCGGACATGGCTGACCATCACGATGGTGTCAGGACTGCTGTTCGCCAGCCTGAGCGGGGTGTTGTGGTATCAGGGGAGCCTGATAGCGTCAAATCTGGCCGAAATCGACCGGCAGAACGCAGCGCTGTCGAAGCTGAACGCGAAGACCTGGGGCGTGACGTACCTGGAAGACAGCAACGGACGTTTTCTGGTGCTGCCGAAGGGGACGGCCGTAGACAGGACGCAGAGCTGGACGGTCGGGAACGGGCTGTCGAAGCAGAACGCGCTGAGACTGGTGAAGGAGTAAGTGCCGATGACCGAGCTGGAAAAACAGTTGCTGAGCGCATTAGAGCAGCTACAGCAGGACTACTCGAAAAGGCTGGACGAGTGGGAGAGCGCCTTCGGGGAATGGCGGAAAATGTCAGGGCTTATGCAACGGGAGAACGCGGCGCTGAGCGAGCGCGTG
>NZ_JAGRQY010000169.1:0-32798 GCF_018223905.1 Klebsiella sp. 28 | reverse complement strand
GGCTACCGTCGCGCCAATCCGGAATGGCGCCAATGGCACCGCGGCGCCGCGCCAGGCGACCGAGCGTCAGACAGCAGCGACCCCGCGTCCGGCTGAACGTAAGCATACCGTTATCGAAGCGAAGCCGCAGTCGAAGCCACAGGCCGTGGCGAAAACGCCGGTAGAATCGAAGCCGGTCCAGCCGAAGCATGTTGAAAGCACGGCGACCACCGCTCCGGCGAAAACGTCCGTCAGCGAAAGCAAACCGGTGGCCACCGCTCAGAGCAAACCGACCACGACGACCGCAGCGGCAACGGCAGCTGCGGCAGCGCCGGCAGCGAAGACCGGGAAGACGGCAGGTGACGTCAGCTCAATGAAAACTGCGCCGTCGGGTCACTATACTCTGCAGCTCAGCAGCTCCTCTAACTACGACAACCTCAACAACTGGGCGAAGAAAGAGAAGCTGGATAAATATGTTGTCTATGAAACGTCGCGTAACGGCCAACCATGGTACGTGCTGGTGAGCGGTATCTATGCATCGAAAGATGAAGCGAAACGTGCTGTCACCTCGCTGCCGGCGGACGTGCAGGCGAAAAATCCATGGGCAAAACCGCTGCATCAGGTTCAGGCTGACCTGAAATAATGCCGTGGGGTAGTCTTAAGCGCAGGATGCTGTCGGAGCTTTCTCCACAGCCGGAGAACGTGTAATTAGTTAGGCAGCATGAAAAAGAATCGCGCTTTTCTGAAGTGGGCAGGGGGAAAGTTCCCCCTGCTTGACGATATTAAAAAGCATTTGCCGGAAGGCGAGTGCTTGATCGAGCCCTTTGTGGGCGCCGGGTCGGTATTTCTTAATACCGACTTTTCTCGTTATATCCTCGCGGATATCAACAGTGACTTAATCGGCCTGTACAACATCGTCAAACTGCGCACCGACGAATACGTCGCCGCCGCCCGTGAGATGTTTACCCCGGAAAATAACGTCGCTGAGCGCTACTACCTGTATCGTGATGAATTTAACCAAAGCCAGGATCCGCTGCGTCGCGCGGTGCTGTTCCTGTATTTGAACCGTCACGGCTACAATGGCCTGTGCCGCTACAATCTGCGCGGCGAGTTCAATGTGCCGTTTGGCCGTTATAAAAAGCCCTATTTCCCCGAAGCTGAGCTCTATCATTTCGCCGAGAAGGCGCAAAACGCCGAGTTTTACTGCGAATCTTACGAAGAGTGCATGCAACGTGCGGATAGCCGCACAGTGGTGTATTGCGATCCGCCCTATGCGCCGCTAACGGCGACGGCGAACTTTACCGCCTACCACACCAACAGTTTCAACCTGGAACAACAGGTACTGCTGGCGCAAAAGGCGGAATCGCTGATGAAAAAGCGCATCCCGGTGCTGATTTCCAACCACCGCACGCCGCTGACGCAGGAATGGTATAAAAACGCGGCAGAAACGCATATTGTGAAGGTGCGGCGCAGCATCAGCAGCAACGGTGGTACGCGTAAAAAGGTGGACGAGCTATTAGCGCTCTACCGTCCGCCTAAGACCAAATAAATTTCAAGGAGATGCGGATGAAGCAGTATTTGATTGCCCCTTCGATTCTGTCGGCTGATTTTGCCCGTCTGGGTGAGGATACCGCGAAGGCGCTGGCGGCGGGTGCGGATGTCGTGCACTTCGACGTTATGGACAACCACTACGTGCCAAACCTGACGATTGGCCCGATGGTGCTGAAGTCACTGCGTAATTACGGTATTACCGCGCCAATCGACGTTCACCTGATGGTGAAGCCGGTCGACCGCATCATTCCTGATTTTGCCGAAGCCGGCGCCAGCATTATCACCTTCCATCCGGAAGCCTCCGAACACGTCGATCGCAGCCTGCAGCTTATCAAAGAGCACGGCTGTAAAGCGGGCCTGGTGTTTAACCCGGCGACGCCGCTGAGCTACCTCGATTACGTGATGGATAAGCTGGACGTGATCCTGCTGATGTCGGTTAACCCGGGCTTTGGCGGCCAGTCCTTTATTCCCCAGACGCTGGATAAACTGCGTGAAGTGCGCCAGCGCATCGATGCGTCCGGCTACGACATCCGCCTCGAAGTGGATGGCGGCGTGAAAGCCAGCAATATCGGCGAAATCGCCGCGGCGGGTGCGGATATGTTTGTTGCCGGTTCGGCGATCTTCGGTCAGCCGGACTACAAGCAAGTCATTGATCAAATGCGTAGTGAATTAGCGAAGGTGAGTCATGGATAAATTACAGGCGATCCGCGGCATCGCATTTGATCTCGACGGCACGCTGGTGGACAGCGCGCCGGGTCTAACCTCGGCGGTTGATAACGCCCTGTACGCCCTGGAGCTGCCGGTGGCGGGAGAAGAACGCGTTATCACCTGGATCGGTAACGGCGCCGATGTCCTGATGGAGCGGGCGCTTACCTGGGCTCGTCAGGAGCGAGCAACGTTACGTGCGGCGATGGGTAAGCCTTCCGTCGACGATCATGATATTCCGCAAGACGAGCAGCTGCGCATTTTGCGTAAACTGTTTGACCGCTATTACGCCGAAGCGGCGGAAGAGGGCAGTTTCCTGTTCCCGGCGGTGGCCGATACGCTCGGCGCGCTGCATGCCAAAGGCCTGCCGCTGGCGCTGGTTACCAATAAGCCGACGCCGTTTGTCGCCCCGCTGTTGGACGCGCTCGATATTGCGAAATATTTTACCGTGGTGATTGGCGGCGATGACGTGCAGAATAAAAAGCCGCATCCGGAACCGCTGCTGCTGGTGGCGGAAAAGCTCTCTCTGGCTCCAGCCGAGCTGCTGTTTGTCGGCGATTCGCGCAATGATATTCAGGCGGCCAAAGCGGCAGGCTGCTGCTCTGTTGGTCTGACCTACGGTTATAACTATGGTGAACCGCTTGCGCTGAGCGAGCCGGACTATCTCTTCGACCAGTTTAACGAACTCTTACCCGCTCTCGGGTTACCGCACAGTGAAACTCAGGAATTGAAACATGACTAAGCCCATCGTTTTTAGTGGCGCACAGCCCTCAGGTGAACTGACCATTGGCAACTATATGGGTGCGCTGCGTCAGTGGGTAAACATGCAGGACGATTACCACTGCATCTATTGCATCGTGGACCAGCACGCCATCACCGTGCGCCAGGATCCGCAGCAGCTGCGCAAGGCGACGCTGGACACCCTGGCGCTGTATCTGGCCTGCGGCATCGACCCGCAGAAAAGCACTATCTTCGTGCAGTCGCACGTGCCGGAACATGCCCAGCTAGGCTGGGCGCTGAACTGCTACACCTATTTCGGCGAACTGAGCCGCATGACTCAGTTTAAAGACAAGTCAGCGCGCTACGCGGAGAACATCAACGCCGGTCTGTTTGATTATCCGGTACTGATGGCCGCTGACATTCTGCTGTACCAGACCAACCAGGTTCCGGTGGGCGAAGATCAGAAACAGCACCTTGAGCTAAGCCGCGATATCGCCCAGCGTTTTAACGCCATCTACGGCGATATTTTTAAAGTGCCTGAGCCGTTTATCCCTAAATCCGGCGCGCGCGTGATGTCGCTGCTGGAGCCGACGAAAAAGATGTCCAAGTCCGACGACAACCGCAACAACGTCATCGGCCTGCTGGAAGATCCGAAATCGGTGGTCAAGAAGATTAAACGTGCGGTCACCGACTCCGACGAGCCGCCGGTAGTGCGTTACGATCTGAAAGAGAAAGCGGGCGTCTCCAACCTGCTGGATATCCTCTCCGCGGTTACCGGGAAAACTATTCCTGAGCTGGAACAGCATTTTGAAGGCAAAATGTATGGCCACCTGAAAGGCGAAGTCGCCGAAGCGGTATCGGGCATGCTGATTGACCTGCAGGAGCGCTATCACCGTTTCCGTAACGACGAAGCGTTTCTCAATCAGGTGATGAAAGACGGCGCGGAAAAGGCCAGCGCGCGGGCTTCTCAAACCCTGAAAGCGGTATACGAAGCGATTGGCTTTGTCGCCAAGCCGTAAGCGACGCAACAGCTAAAAGGGCGGGATGCTATCCCGCCCTTTTTTATGCCTGTCGCTTTATGGGAGGCAAGGTTAATGGTTCGAAAACCAGTTCAGTTTATCCCGCAGACCGACCACGCGGCCGACGATGATCAGCGCCGGGCTGGCCATCTGCTGCGCCAGAATATCCAGTTGTCCTAAGGTGCCGCTGACCACTTTTTGCGTCACAGCGGTGCCGTTCTCGACGATGGCGGCGGGCATATCTTCAGCCATGCCGTGAGCGATAAGCTTCTCGCGGATCGCCGGCGCCTGGTTCAGACCCATGTAGAACACCAGGGTTTGCTTCTCCACCGCCAGGTTCGCCCAGTCCAGCTCGCCGCCGGTTTTCAGGTGGCCAGTGACCAGGCGGACGCCCTGCGCGAAATCGCGGTGGGTCAAGGGGATCCCCGAATAAGCGGAGCAGCCGGAGGCGGCGGTAATTCCAGGCACAACGGAGAAGGGGATGCCCGCCTCGCAAAGCGTCTCCAGCTCTTCCCCCCCGCGGCCAAAGATAAAGGGATCGCCGCCTTTCAGCCGGACCACGCGTCTTCCTTTTTGCGCTTCGCGCAGCAGGATCTGGTTGATCTCCTCCTGCGGGACGCAGTGGTAGCCTGAGCGCTTGCCGACGAATACCCGATCGGCATCGCGGCGTACCAGATTCATGATGTCATCGGAGACCAGCCGATCATAGACCACCACGTCAGCCTGCTGGATCTGCTGCAGGCCTTTGAGCGTGAGCAGCCCGGCGTCACCGGGGCCGGCGCCAACCAGCACCACCTCGCCGCGATGCTCCAACGGCTCCGTCAGCAACTGCTCAGTGGTATCCGCGACTGCCTGCCGATCGTCATTAGCCAGCGACTGCGCCAGACGGTCGTTCACAAACAGCTTCTCCCAGAAGCGGCGACGCTCGCCTACGGTGGCAAACTGCTGCTTAACCCGCGCGCGCAGATGGCCGGCATAGCGGGCCAGCTGGCCGAGATGCAGGGGCAGAATTGACTCCAGTTTCTCGCGCAGCAGGCGCGCCAGAACCGGTGATGTCCCGCCCGAGGAGACGGCGACCATCAGCGGCGAGCGATCGATGATCGACGGCATGATAAAGCTGGCCTGGCGCGGGGCATCCACCACGTTACAGAAGATACGCCGCGCTTCGGCCGCCTCGCTAACCTGCTGGTTGACCGTCTCATCATCAGTAGCGGCGATGGCCAGCCAGCAGTTATCCAGCAGCGAGGGGATAAACTCCCCCTGCACCAGAGTTAGCATCTGTGAATCAGCCCACACCTGAAACTGGGGCGTGAAGTCGAGCGCATTGACCGTGACGTTAGCGCCAGCATCCAGCAGCAGACGGGCTTTGCGTTCGGCGACATCCCCGCCGCCAACCAGTAAACAATCGCGCTGGCGCAACTGGCAGAATATGGGTAAGTGATCCACAGAATAACCTCATAAAAATAAGGGGTAGAAAACGAGTGGTCGTAGAATAGCAGCAAAGGTAATACAAAACATGCGACATATCCCGCACTCATGCGCTGTCGGTCAGAACTGTTACTTATATCTCCCCCCGTGGCCGGGGGGAGGGAGAAGGACTTACGCTTTAAGCTGAACGTGTCCGTCTTTCACGCGGGCGTCGAAGCGGGCGATAGAGTGGCTGGCATCTTCCATGCACAGGCCGTCGCTCAGGCGGAAGCGCTGTTTTTTCAGCGGGCTGGCGACCCATAGCGCGCCGTCATGCTCGGCGATAATCCCGCGAGACAGCACGCTGGCGTTGAAGAACGGATCAATGTTGCTGATGGCGAATACCCTGTCGTCATGGTAGGGACGGAAGATCGCCACCTGCTGCTGACCGAGCAGGGCGCAGACGCCGGTGGCCGGCAGGATGTCGTCGATGCTGCAGATATTTACCCACTGGCTCATGCTTTTTCCTCCACCAGAGTAACCGGGATACGCTCATACGGCGTGGCCGGGCGGTGCTGGTCACGTTCGGGCACCACCTGAACGTTCGGGTCGCGCTGGTCGCTATTGATAAAGTGTTTGAAGCGGGTCTGCGCCGCCGGGTTGTTGACGGTCTCGGTCCACTCGCAGGCGAAGGCGGCGCGCAGGCGAGCCAGCTCTTCTTCCAGATGGTCGTTCAGACCGAGCTTGTCATCGATGATGACGCTGCGCAGATAGTCGATACCGCCTTCCATATTGTCCAGCCACGGGGCAGTGCGGGTCAGCTTATCGGCGGTGCGGATGTAGAACATCATAAAGCGGTCGAGATATTTGATGAGCGTCTCGCGATNNCCCGCCGTTACCGCACACGTACAGGTTCCAGCCTTTCTCGGTGGCGATGATCCCGACGTCTTTGCCCTGAGCCTCGGCACATTCGCGGGTGCAGCCGGAGACGCCGAACTTCATTTTGTGCGGGGTGCGGATGCCTTTGTAGCGGTTTTCCAGTTCTACGCCGAAGCCGACGCTGTCGCCAACGCCGTAGCGGCACCAGGTACTGCCGACGCAGGTTTTCGCCATACGTAACGCTTTGGCGTACGCATGGCCGGTTTCGAATCCCGCTTCAATCAGCTGCCGCCAGATCTCCGGCAGGTCGTCTTTCTGCGCGCCAAACAGGCCGATGCGCTGAGAGCCGGTGATTTTGGTGTACAGATTGAATTCACGCGCGATACGGCCCACGGCGACCAGCCCTTCCGGCGTGATTTCGCCGCCAGCTGAGCGCGGGATCACCGAATAGGTACCATCTTTCTGAATGTTGGCGAGGAAGTTGTCGTTGCTGTCCTGCAGCGGCGTGTGCTGCGGCTTGAGGATGTACTCATTCCAGCAGGAGGCCAGCAGGGAACCGACGGTCGGCTTACAGACTTCGCAGCCGTAGCCCTGACCGTGTTTTTCCAGCAGTTCGTCGAAGGTTTTAATGCCTTCCACGCGGATCAGGTGGAACAGCTCCTGACGGGAGTAAGCGAAGTGTTCGCACAGATTGTTGTTGACCTCGATGCCCTGTTTCGCCAGCTCGGCGTTGAGCACCTGAGTGACCAGCGGAATGCAGCCCCCGCAGCCGGTCCCGGCTTTGGTTTCAGCTTTCAGCGCCGCCACGGTGTGGCAGCCTTTGTTGATAGCGGCGATCAGGTCGCCTTTGCTGACGTCAAAGCAGGAGCAGATCTGCGCGCTGTCCGGCAGTTTATCGACGCCGATGGACGGCTTGCCGCTGCCGGCGTGGGCCGGGAGGATCAGCGAATCCGGGTTTTCCGGCAGCTCGATGGCGTTGAGCACCAGCTGCAGCAGATTGCCGTAGTCGCTGGTATCGCCGACCAGCACCGCGCCGAGCAGCGTTTTGTTGTCGGCGCTGACGATCAGGCGCTTATAAACTTCTTTGCTTTCGTCGAGATAGACGTAGCTACGGGCGCCCGGCGTGCGGCCGTGGGCATCGCCGATCCCGCCCACGTCCACACCCAACAGCTTCAGCTTGGCGCTGAGGTCGGCGCCGGTGAAGCTATTTTCACTGCCGAGGAGATGGTCGACGGCCACCTGGGCCATTTTATAGCCGGGGGCGACCAGACCGTAGACGCGGTTGTTCCAGCTGGCGCATTCCCCGATGGCATAGATATCCGGATCGGAGGTCTGGCAGCTATCGTTGACCATGATGCCGCCGCGCTGGGCGACCGCCAGCCCGCACTGGGTGGCCAGCTTATCGCGCGGGCGGATCCCGGTTGAGAAGACGATGAAATCGACCTGCAGCTCGCTACCGTCGGCGAAGTGCATGGTTTTGCGCGCCTCGGTGCCCTGCTGAACAATCTCTTTGGTGTTTTTGCTGGTGTGAACTTTCACGCCCATGCTTTCGATTTTGCGCCGCAACTGCTCGCCGCCCATCTGGTCGAGCTGTTCGGCCATCAGCATCGGCGCGAATTCGATAACATGGGTTTCCACGCCGAGGTTTTTCAACGCGCCGGCCGCTTCCAGGCCGAGCAGGCCGCCGCCGACTACCGCGCCGCGTTTGCTGCGGCGGGCGCAGGATTCGATGGCGTTAAGATCTTCAATAGTGCGATAGACGAAGCAATCCTGGGTTTCCGCGCCTTTAATCGGCGGGATCCACGGGTATGAGCCGGTCGCCATAATCAGCTTGTCGTAGAACACGGTACGCCCGGCGCTGGAGTGGATCACTTTCTCCTGGCGGTTGATGGTGATCGCCCGTTCGCCGACCAGCACCTTGACGCCGTGTTTCTCATAGAAACCTTCGCGTACCAGCGACAGTTCTTCCGCAGTGTGATGGGAGAAATAAGACGACAGGTGGACGCGGTCGTAGGCGATACGCGGTTCTTCACAGAACACGGTAATGTCGAACTGTCCGGCAGGCGCCTTATCGAGAAGCTCTTCGATAAAGCGATGGCCAACCATGCCGTTACCGATAATAGCGATTCTGACTTTGCTCATTTTTGCCTCGATTTCTTTTCTATTACCGCCTACCTTAACGATTCAGCCATCAGGCTTATTGATGCAAATCAATGACAACTTCACCTACCACTTAATGGGTATGCGTTTGATTTGTCAGTATTTTTATAAGTCATGGAAAACGCTGACTTTTCCTTTTTGCTGATTTTGTGTACAAGAATTGGGTAAGTCGCGATTGGGGTTAGACAGAAAACAAGCCGTATTGAATAGAGAGGGTGATATGACAGCAGCGCCGCTTTGGTTGATTCAGAACGTACGCCTGGCAGACCGCGACGGCCTGTGGCAAATAGCCATTGATAAGGGCCGCTTTGGCGAGATCACGCCGATGGGGGAGGCGCACGATGAAAGCTACGAGGTATTGAACGCTCGCGGCGGGCTAGCGATCCCGCCTTTTATCGAGCCGCATATCCATCTGGATACCACCCAGACGGCCGGCGAGCCGAACTGGAATCAGTCCGGTACTCTGTTCGAGGGGATTGAGCGCTGGGCGGAGCGGAAAGCGCTGCTCAGCCATGAGGACGTCAAAGCCCGGGCGTGGAAAACCCTGAAGTGGCAGATCGCCAATGGCGTGCAGTTTGTCCGCACTCATGTCGATGTTTCCGATCCCACGTTAACGGCGCTGAAGGCGATGCTGGAGGTCAAACAGGAGGTGGCGCCATGGGTCGAGTTACAGATTGTCGCTTTCCCACAGGAGGGGATCCTCTCTTACCCCAACGGCGAGGCGCTGCTGGAGGAGGCCCTCAAGCTGGGGGCGGACGTTGTCGGGGCGATCCCGCATTTTGAGTTCACCCGTGAATATGGTGTGGAATCGCTGCATATCGCCTTCCGTCTGGCGCAGCAATATGACCGCCCACTGGATATTCACTGCGATGAAATTGACGATGAGCAGTCGCGCTTTGTTGAAACCGTTGCCGCGCTGGCGCTGAAAGCGGGGATAGGGCCGCGGGTAACGGCCAGCCATACCACCGCTATGCACTCCTATAATGGCGCTTATACCTCGCGTCTGTTCCGCTTGCTTAAGCTCTCCGGCATCAACTTTGTCGCCAATCCGCTGGTGAATATTCATCTGCAGGGCCGGTTTGACGACTACCCGAAGCGACGGGGCATTACCCGGGTGAAGGAGCTGTTGGCGGCGGGGATCAACGTTTGCTTTGGTCATGATGACGTCTTTGACCCGTGGTACCCGCTGGGGACCGGCAATATGCTGCAGGTCCTGCATATGGGGCTCCATGTTTGCCAGCTGATGGGCTACCAGCAGATCAACGACGGCCTGCAGCTTATCACCGACAACAGCGCCCGCACGTTTGGCCTCGAGGATTACGGCATTGTCAGCGGCAACCCGGCTAACCTGATCATTCTCCCGGCGGAGAATGGCTTTGAGGCCGTCCGCTGCCAGGTGCCGGTGCGCTGGTCAATTCGCCAGGGAAGGGTGATCGCGACCACCCAGCCGGCGCAAAGCTGGATCCAAACTGACCGCGGTGGCGAGGAGCTTTCTTTTATGAGGAACAGCCCCCTTGCGGATGCAAAGGGGCCGAAGGCTTAGTGAGACGCCGCCTGAGCGTTGTTCTGGCGATGACGGGAGACGAAGCCGAGGATAAAGCACATTACGAATACCACGGCATAGAGGCCGTTAGCGGTGTGCAGCGCGGCCAGGGGACCGCTGGCCGCCACAATCGGGCCGGTGACCACGAAAGTGAGCATGGTGCCGATGGTGCCGCAGGTGAGGATAAAGTTCACCAGCTTCGGCGAAGCGACCCGCGTCTGCTGCGAACCGAGCGTAATGATCGAGGTGTAAATGGCGCTGGAGAAGAAGCCCAGGGTCAGAATAAACCACGGCATATGCTCCGGCGAACCATTGATAAACAGGTACATCAGCACCGTCGCGAGCCCGGCGAGGACGGTTAAGATACGCTGCAGGTCGAAGAAGCGCAGGATGAAGCTGAATGACCACATGCCGATCATGTAGGACATCCAGAAATCGCTCACCAGTTTACCGGCGTCGCCGAGGCTCATGCCCAGGCTCTTCGCATATTCCGGTACCCAGGAGATAAAGCCCAGCTGACCGAGGATGTAGCACAGCGCCGCAACGGAGAGGAACAGCACGCCGATGCCCCACTTCTCTTTCACCACCGGCTGGCTGTTTTCGCTCTGGGCTTTTTTGCCCAGCACCGGGAAATCACAGCCGAAAGTCAGGACGAAAATGGCGACATACACCAGACCAATACAGGCGTAGACCCAGTACCACTCGATGCTGCGCGCCAGCAGGACGGCGGCGACCATCGGGAAAATCATGCCCGCCATGCTAAAGAAGGAGTCGGTAAACAGCAGACGCGCCCCGCGCTGACGGCCTTCATACATATGGGTGATCAGGAAGGTCCCGATCGACATGGTGATCCCGCTCACCAGGCCAAGAACGAACATTGACGCGGAGAACAGCGCCAGGCTGTGGCTGAGCATCAGGCCGGCCACCGCCAGCACCATCAAAATAAAGCCAAAGCGCAGCTGAGTTTTCAGCGGCACGATTTCCATCAGCCAGGCATTGAGGAAGATGGAGATAAGAATACCGGCGTTCAGAAAGGTAAAGGTGTTGCTCATACTGGAAACGGGCAGATGGAAATAATCCGCAATGTTACCCATCACCATCCCGGTGACGATCACCAACGCGCCGGTCAGGGCGTAGGAGAAGAAGCTGATCCATGTGAGCTTAATACGGTTGCTGTTAGTCATGACTGGCCTGTGAATAGAAAGGTAAAGCGCGTTGACGCTGCGCCGGGCGGACAGATTTTATTCGTTCAGGTGATGTAATTAAATGTTTATTGTGAAATGGGTTATCTTTTGCATGTTTTAATGTGATCTGCATCACGCTTGTTCGCTGCAAAGGAGATCGTTTGCGCGGTTACAATTATTACAGCTAAGTAAAATTTGGTAAAAGGCTGGCCCAGGATGCAAAGGCTCTTTAGAATCAAGGCACTCGCTTTTATTCTGCTCCGTTAAGGAATTTCCATGCTCAAATCAACACTGGCGGCGATGGCTGCCGTTTTCGCTATTTCAGCGTTCTCCCCGGCCATGGCGGCAAAGGGCGATCCGCATGTGCTGCTGACCACTTCGGCAGGTAACATTGAGCTTGAGTTAAACATCCAGAAAGCCCCGATTTCCGTGGATAACTTCCTGAAGTACGTCAACAGCGGCTTCTACAACAACACCACCTTTCACCGCGTGATCCCGGGATTCATGGTGCAGGGCGGCGGCTTTAACGAACAGATGCAGCAGAAGCAGCCTAACCCGCCGATCAAGAATGAAGCAGACAACGGCCTGCGCAACACCCGCGGCACCATCGCGATGGCGCGTACCGCCGATCAGGATAGCGCCACCAGTCAGTTCTTCATCAACGTGGCGGATAACGCCTTCCTCGACCATGGCCAGCGCGACTTTGGCTATGCGGTATTCGGCAAAGTGGTGAAGGGGATGGATGTTGCGGATAAGATCTCCCAGGTCCAGACCCATAACGTTGGTCCGTACCAGAATGTGCCGACCAAACCGGTCGTTATCCTCTCTGCGAAAGTGCTGCCCTAATCCTCCCGCGGCGCGGTGGTCTATCGCCGCGCCCGGTCGCCTCCCGGCATAACCTGAAATTGCTGCTTATACTTGTGGCACACAGGGGACGATAAGGGGGGCGACGATGCGTCCACTCACCGATAAGCAAAAATCCCGACTCTGGGAACAGACACGCAATACCAATTTTCAGGCCAGCCGTCGCCTTGAAGGCGTGACGGTGCCGCTGGTTACGCTGACTGCCGAAGAGGCGCTGGCGCGTCTGGCGACGTTGCGGAGGGAGTATGAGCGATAAATTCGGCGATGAACGCGATCCTTATCTCTATCCGGCGCTGAACGTGCTGCGCAACCGTCTCGGCATCCGCCAGGCTAAAAATCTGCAGCAGGCCGCCTTTGAGATGACAGCGCTGCGGGCGGCCACTCTGCCGCTGGGCCCGCGGGTGCGCGGCTTACCCTATCTGTGCGCTATTCATCACCAGTTGTATCAGGATCTGTTTGACTGGGCGGGCCGCTTGCGTGAAGTGAACCTCTACCTGGGCGATACGCCGTTCTGCCACTTTGCCCGGATCGAGGAGGAGGGGAATGCCCTGATGCAGGCCCTTGAGCAGGAGGATTATCTCAATGGCCTGCCGCGCGATACCTTCATCGAACGCCTGAGCTGGTTCTATGGTGAAATTAATGTGCTGCACCCTTTTCGTCTTGGCAATGGCCTGACCCAGCGCATTTTCTTTGAACAGCTGGCGATACATGCCGGCTACCTTCTTAACTGGCGTGACGTTGACCCCGCCGGCTGGAGTGCGGCCTGCCAGCAGAGCGCGATGGGCGATCTGGCCCCGCTGGTGGCGATCTTTCGCAAAGTGGTAAGCGAAGCGCGGGAATCTGAGTAGAATAGCCCGGTTTTGATTGTTCCGGAGCCGCTATGATCCTGCTTATCGATAACTATGACTCTTTCACCTGGAATCTGTATCAGTACTTCTGCGAACTGGGGGCGGAAGTACTGGTCAGGCGCAACGATGCGTTGACGCTGGAGGAGATAGCGGCGCTGGCGCCGGAGAAAATCGTGATCTCGCCAGGCCCCTGCACGCCGGATGAGGCGGGGATTTCCCTCGCGGTTATCCGCCACTATGGCGGAAAAACGCCGCTGCTGGGCGTCTGTCTCGGGCATCAGGCGATCGCCCAGGCGTTTGGCGCGACTATCGTGCGGGCGGCCCAGGTGATGCATGGCAAAACCTCGCTTATCGAGCATAACGGCGAAGGGGTGTTTCAGGGGCTGAATAATCCCCTGACGGTGACCCGCTATCACTCGCTGGTGATTGACCCGCCGACGCTCCCGTCCGAGTTTAACGTCACTGCCCGCAGCGCCAGCGGTGAGATTATGGGGATCCGTCACCGCGAATGGGATCTCGAGGGCGTGCAGTTTCATCCGGAAAGCATCCTCAGCGAGCAGGGCCATCAATTGCTGGCCAACTTTTTGAAACGGTGATTTTCAGTTGCTATTGACTGATTTTTTATGCATATTTTGTGATTAGATTATCATAATCGCATCTGCGTAACGAAGAGGGATGGGCAAGACATGGCAACTGAACAACCGGCAATCACCCGCGCCACATTCGATGAAGTTATTTTGCCAATTTATGCACCGGCAGAATTCATCCCGGTGAAGGGGAAAGGCAGCCGCGTCTGGGATCAGCAGGGGAAAGAGTATATCGATTTCGCCGGCGGTATCGCGGTGACGGCGCTTGGCCATTGCCATCCGGCGCTGGTGGCGGCGCTGCATCAGCAGGGCGAAACGCTGTGGCACACCAGCAACGTCTTTACCAATGAGCCGGCGCTGCGTCTGGGACGTAAACTTGTCGAGGCTACCTTCGCCGAGCGCGTGGTGTTTATGAACTCCGGCACCGAAGCCAATGAAACGGCCTTTAAGCTGGCGCGTCACTATGCGGTGACCCGCCATAGCCCGTATAAAACCAAAATCATCGCCTTCCATAATGCCTTTCATGGCCGCTCCCTGTTTACCGTTTCCGTCGGCGGTCAGCCGAAGTATTCCGATGGTTTCGGCCCAAAACCGGCGGATATTGTCCATGTTCCCTTCAACGATCTGCAGGCGGTAAAAGCGGTGATGGATGACCACACCTGCGCGGTGGTGGTGGAGCCGATTCAGGGCGAAGGCGGCGTGACGGCGGCCACGCCGGCTTTCCTGCAGGGACTGCGCGAGCTGTGCGATCAGCACCAGGCGCTGCTCGTCTTTGATGAAGTACAGTGTGGTATGGGGCGTACCGGATCGCTGTTCGCCTATATGCACTACGGCGTGACCCCGGATATTCTGACCAGCGCCAAAGCGCTGGGCGGCGGCTTCCCGGTCAGCGCCATGCTGACCACCCACGAGATCGCCAGCGCCTTCCATGCGGGCTCCCATGGCTCAACCTACGGCGGCAACCCGCTGGCCTGCGCGGTCGCCAACGCCGCCTTCGATCTGATCAATACCCCGGCGGTGCTGGATGGCGTGAGCGCGAAGCGCGAACTGTTCGTCAAACACCTGCAGCGGCTGGATGCCGAGTTTGATCTGTTCAGTGATATACGCGGGATGGGCCTGCTGATCGGCGCGGAACTCAAGCCGCAGCACAAAGGCCGCGCGCGTGATTTCCTCTATGCCGCGGCCGACGCCGGCGTCATGGTGCTCAACGCCGGGCCGGACGTGATGCGTTTTGTTCCCTCGCTGATCATCGACGAGCAGGATATTACTGAAGGGATGGCGCGCTTTGCCCAGGCGGTGGCAAAGGTGATTAACGGTTGATCTTCCGCAGCCAGATGCCATGGTGCGGCCGCTGACGCCATGCCACTGACGAAATGGTGTGCATGGTGTTCAGATGGCCCAGAATGCGTTGCAGATGCTGCTCCAGGGTGCTTAACGGACCGATCGGCGCCTCGCTTTCCGGCGACTCCATAATATTGGCATCCCCTGCGCTGCCGGGACCATCGCTGTCCAGCCGCTGCTGGCAGCGCTGCAGCGCAATCTCACAGGATTCGAGATAGCGCTGGGCAAGATCCGGGGTCAGCATCGTATGCTCCCGGGCCAGGGTGGTCATAGCGTTGATGTGTTCGACGATAAACTGGCTGTGCGTTACCCACAGCTTCATATCTTCCAGATAGTGGGTATTAAACCCGGGCTCCTGCATCGCCTGATTCAGGGAGTTGTAGAGCGCGTTGTGCGCCTGGTTGACGCGCATGCGTTGATAGGCCAGCGCGGGTGCTTTCGGGTCGGGGCTGAGGATCAGGCGAATTGCCTGCTGGTCGGCCTCCAGCGCATCGTGGGCGTTTTTTTTCAGCAGGCCGCTCTGCCACTGCGGCCACAGCCAGACCATCCCGCCGAAGGCAATCAGGCAGCCGATAAGGGTGTCGATCAGCCGGGCGATAATAAACTGTTCCCCGTTAAGCGTCAGCAGCTGCAGGGTATATACCGCCGTCACCGTAAACCCAACCATCGCCCAGCCATAGTGTTTGCGAATGATCAGATAGCTGAGCAGGGTAATCAGCAGCATCCCGCTCAGGGTGTAGCTCTCCGGAACGTGAAAATGCAAGGTCAGCCCGGCGATCGTCAGGCCGGCGAGCGTCCCCGCCGCCCGGTGAACAATACGCACCCGGGTGGCGCCATAGCCGTTCTGGGTGACGAAAAGCACCGTCATCAGGATCCAGTAGGGCTTAGGCAAGTGCAGGGCGTTGCCCATCAGGCTGGCGACGCTCAGCATCACGCTGATGCGGGCGGCATTGCGCAGCGCGGGCGATTTTAGCGACAGGTAGTTCTTTAGCGCGGGCAATAGCGGTAAACGACGCTCTTTATCGGCCATCAGGTCCCGGGCATACAGCGGGCGCTGGGTATGCAGCACCCGGGCGATGCGGCTGAAGTGCCAGGCGCAGAAGTGGCCGACCGGGTTATCCGGATGTTGTCTGGCGATCTTTTCCAGAGCCTCGATCTGTTTATCCATCTGAAAGCGCTTTGGAAAGCGATGATAGAGCATGTCATCCGCCAGCACGCGCAGGCGGGCGGCGACGGTCTGCGCGTTCCAGCGGATCACCGCTTCGGCATGGCTGCGTTCCACCAGCTTTTGCACCTCTTCCGGCTGATGCAGGCTGACCGAAATATGCTCCTGCAGATCCAGCCCCATCTGAAACGCCCGCAGCAGGCGCTTATGATCGTTGCGTTGGTTAGCGGCCAGCATATGCATCTGCTGATAGCACTGGGTAATCAGATCGACCACTTTCTGCTGGCGGGTGAGCAGCGGCGGCAGGGCGGTCGAGGGATCGGTATGCTGGGTCAGCAGGCTGTATTTGGCTTCACAGTAGTCCGCCAGCTCCCGGTAAAGCAGGCTAAGCGACTCCCGTAGCGGCTGTTCGCGCCACAGCCAGAACCAGAACCAGTTAAACACGCCGTACCACAGCGTGCCGAAGGCGTAGATTAGCAGCGGCTCCCAGATGGGCATATTGCCCGCCAGGCTCAGGGTAAAGATGGCGGCGATCAGCGACGCGGGCAGCAGCCGCGCGTGCAGCGAACTGATCTCCGCGGTAACGCCGAGCAAGAGCGCCAGGCCGCTGAGAATAAACGGCAGGGGTATCGCCTGGGCAAGCAGCAACTGCACCACCAGACTGCATCCGGCAAACAGGCAGCCGCCGATAATCAGGCGTTTGAAAAAGCGCTTATGCGGGGTATCAAGACCGGCAATGTTGCAGCAGGCGGGGACTAAGGAAAATAACAGCCCCTGCTGGAGATGGCCGAGCAGAAGACCGATGGCCACGGGCAGACACAGCACCAGCGTTTGCCGCAGTGCATAGTTGACTTCCGGGTGGTAAATCAGCCTGCGCCACATGAGGGAAAAACAAAAACGGCGTACTGCGGGAGCAATACGCCGCTTAGCAACTTAACGGGTGCCGTAGACGACGATGGTTTTACCGTGCGCGGAAATCAGGTTCTGATCTTCCAGCATTTTCAAAATACGACCAACGGTTTCACGAGAGCAGCCGACGATCTGACCAATTTCCTGGCGGGTAATTTTAATTTGCATACCGTCCGGGTGGGTCATGGCATCCGGTTGCTTCGCCAGGTTCAGCAGCGTCTGGGCGATACGGCCCGTCACGTCGAGGAAGGCAAGGTTGCCCACTTTCTCAGACGTGACCTGCAGACGGCGAGCCATTTGCGAAGAGAGACGCATCAGAATGTCCGGGTTCACCTGGATCAGCTGACGGAATTTCTTATAAGAGATTTCGGCCACTTCACATGCGGTTTTCGCCCGTACCCAGGCGCTACGCTCCTGACCCTCTTCAAACAGGCCTAATTCACCGATGAAATCGCCCTGGTTGAGGTAGGAGAGGATCATCTCTTTACCTTCTTCATCCTTGATGAGTACAGCCACGGAGCCTTTAACGATGTAGTACAGCGTTTCTGCTTTTTCACCCTGGTGGATCAGCGTGCTCTTTGATGGGTACTTATGAATGTGGCAATGAGACAAGAACCATTCAAGGGTAGGGTCTGTTTGCGGTTTGCCAAGCACCATGCGCGGTTATCCTCTGTTATAAGCTATCTCCGGGCGCCGACACTACACGGCGTCCGGGCATGCAATCGTATTGTTTCCCTATACCTGGGAAGCTGGCTGATGATTTTTCGACAGCCCGTAATGTGAACTCCTCTGCATACATGCAGTACATCAATGTATTACTGTAGCATCCAGACTGTTTTAGCATAGCTTTCGCCGCATGTCTCCTGGTGTCTCGCTTCAGCATGACGCAGGTCGCCTTCCGTTGCGAGAATTGTTATGTGCGCGTAATCTGACAGGAATATTGCGATACTGGAGTTAAATTTTATGCAAGCGCGTGTGAAATGGGTAGAAGGGTTAACCTTTATCGGGGAGTCCGCATCGGGACACCAGATTCTGATGGATGGCAACTCCGGGGATAAGGCTCCCAGCCCGATGGAGATGGTGCTGATGGCGGCGGGCGGTTGCAGTGCGATCGATGTGGTCTCCATTCTGCAAAAAGGTCGTCACGACGTGACCAATTGCGAAGTGAAGCTGACCTCCGAGCGTCGCGAAGAGGCTCCGCGTCTGTTCACGCATATTAATCTGCATTTTATCGTCACCGGCAAGGCGCTGAAAGATGCCGCGGTCTCCCGGGCGGTGGACCTGTCGGCAGAGAAATACTGCTCGGTGGCGCTGATGCTGGAAAAAGCGGTGAACATCACTCACTCCTATGAAGTGATCGAGGCGTAGTCTTCGCCTGCCGTTGTATCGAATCTCAACCCCGGCCAGGCCGGGGTTTTTTGGTTAGCCTATCTTACGGCCTTCCATCAGGCGCTCGACCAGCGGCGTCATGATAAGCTCCATCGCCAGCCCCATTTTACCGCCCGGCACCACCAGGGTGTTCATGTGCGAGATAAACGAGCCCTGCAGCATCGCCAACAGCCAGGGGAAATCGATATTCTGCAGATTGCGGAAATGGATCACCACAAAGCTCTCGTCCAGCGAGGGGATCGCTTTGGCGGCAAACGGGTTGGAGGTGTCCACCGTCGGCACGCGCTGAAAGTTGATATGGGTGCGGGAAAATTGCGGGGTAATGAAGTTGATGTAATCTTCCATCGAGCGGACGACCGAGTCCATCACCGCCTCCCGGGAGTGGCCGCGTTCGCTGGTGTCGCGAATAAGCTTTTGGATCCACTCGAGGTTAACGATAGGCACCACCCCGACCAGCAGGTCGACATGGCTGGCGACATCATGCTGCGGCGTGACAACCCCGCCGTGCAGCCCCTCATAGAACAGCACGTCTGTCGGCTCCGGCAGCGGTTGCCAGGGGGTAAAGGTCCCCGGCACCTGATTCCACGGCACGGCTTCGTCATAGGTGTGGAGGTATTTCCGCGACTGACCTTTGCCGTGGCGACCATAGTCGACAAAGGTCTGCTCCAGCAGGCCGAAGTCGTTCGCCTCCGGGCCAAAGTAGCTGATATGTTTGCCCTGATCCCGCGCCTTACGGATCGCCATGTCCATTTCCGGGCGGGTGTAGCGATGAAAGCTATCGCCTTCCACCTCCGCGGCGTGCAGATTTAGCTGCGCGAAGATTTTGCGAAAGGCAAGGCTGGTGGTGGTAGTGCCCGCGCCGCTGGAGCCCGTGACGGCGATCACCGGATGTTTGGCAGACATAACAACTCCCTGGTTAAACGATGTAGTGGCGTCGCCTTAGCCGTTAAACAGCGCGCGCGGCATAATATTGACTGTCTCATGCAGTTCCGACCACACAAGGACCGCCTCTCCGCGTTTCAGCTGCTGTTTTACATCGGCGACTTTATCGGCAAGTGAACGTTCATGTTCACCATAATCGGTGCCTTCACGTAACACAAAGCTTTCAATCAGGTTATCCAGCGTTTCGGGATCCAGATCCTGCCAGGGAATAATCATACGGGAACCTCCAGCCAGCGGTTTAACCAGTCGGGAATGCGTCTTTCCAGCCACATCTCCGGTTTACGCAGAGTGCCGCTGACAAAGCCAACGTGGCCGCCTTGCTCGGTCAATTGATACTCTACGTTCGCGGGTAGTTGCTCCTGCGGCGGAATAGAGTGGTGATCCATAAACGGATCGTCTTTCGCGTGAATGATGAGCGTCGGCTTAGTGATATCGCTGAGCCGCGGCATGGCGCTGCATTGCCGGTAATAATCCAGCGCATCGGCAAAGCCATGGATTTTGGCGGTGATCATATCGTCAAATTCCCGGATGCGGCGCATCCCTTTGAGCTGGCGTAAATCGACGGGCAGCGAGCCCGGGTACGCTTTCAGCTTGCGTGAAGCGTTGGCTTTTAACAGATTGAGCAGATAGCGCTGATAAACCCGCGAGAAGCCCTTATCCATATGATAGCTGCAGGCTTCGAGCATGAAAGGCGCGGAGACGATCACCGCCGCATCCAGCGGGCAGCGGTCGCCTTCTTCTGCCAGCAGGCAGCCCAGCATATTGCCGCCCAGCGAATAGCCGACGGCCGCGGTCGGCGCGGGACCAAACTCGCGCTTCAGCCAGTGCAAAAACCAGGTGCCATCTTCCGTTTCGCCGGAGTGATAGATGCGGTGATTGCGGTTAGGTTCGCCGCTGCAGCCGCGGAAATGCATCACCACGCCCAGCCAGCCGCGCTGCATCGCCGCGTGGATCAGACCATGGGCGTACGGGCTGTGCAGACTGCCTTCCAGGCCGTGAAAAACGACGAGGCGCGGCTTATGGCGCGCCTGGTGCGGGTCTTCGCTCCAGGCCAGATCGACAAAATCGCCGTCCGGCAGCTCAAGGCGCTGCCAGTGCGGGGTAAAGCGCAATTTACGGCGAATCAGCCGCGGCAGCATGGTTTGCAGATGACGATTGCCCACGCCGCGCATCGGATGGAACTCACGCGAATCGTTTTCGGGGGGCGTCATGTCTGTGGGGATGATTTCAACCATAGCACCAGAACAATTAATAAACGTGATGATGACTATACCGCGCAGGGCATGCAGGGGGTTAGCCAATATGTGGTCTTGCGGCCAGTGACGCCAGCTTACAGCAAAAACAAATCATTGATGTCGCTGATGGCCAGGCCATGAAGAGGGCAGAAACCCACCCTGCCAGCGGCAGCGTACGCGCAGGCAGGATGAAGAGGAAGAGTTTAGCCTTCCTGAAGCATGCGCTCCAGCTGCTCCTGGGCCTCCAGCCAGGCCATCTCGCACTCCTCCAGCCCGGACTTCGCGCTGGCCTGCTGCTGCAGGCATTCGGTCAGCTCGGCTTTACGTGAGGCGTCATAAAGCTCACTGTCGCCAAGTTTTTCTTCCGCACTGGCCAACTGCGCGTTGAGCTTGTCCATCTCTTTTTCCAGACGGGCGATCTCTTTGCGCAGCGGTTGGGTCTGGCTGCGCAGCTCCGCTTCCCGACGCTTCTGGTCTTTGCGCGCCTGGGCGCTATTGCCGCTCTCTTTTGGCGCCTCGCCGCTCTGGGACTCCTGTTTTTGCGAGTCGCTGAGCCACTGCTGATAATCTTCCAGATCGCCGTCGAACGGCTCGACTTTACCATCGTGGACGAGGTATAGATCGTCAGTGGTGGAACGGATCAGGTGCCGATCGTGCGATACGACCACCAGCGCCCCTTCAAAGTCGATCAGCGCTTCGGTTAAGGCCTGACGCATATCGAGGTCAAGGTGGTTGGTCGGTTCATCGAGCAGCAGCAGGTTAGGGCGCTGCCAGACGATCAGGGCCAGTACCAGGCGAGCCTTTTCTCCACCGGAGAAGCGGCGGGTTTCTTCGCTCACCTTATCGCCCTGGAAACCAAAGCCGCCGAGATAATCACGCAGCTTCTGCTCCAGCTCCTGCGGCGCCAGACGCGCCAGGTGCTGCAGCGGCGACTCATCGGCGCGCAGGAATTCCAGCTGATGCTGGGCGAAGTAGCCGAGCTTGATGCCTTTCGCGAGGCCGATCTCGCCGCTTACGGGCTGGAGCTCGCCTGCCAGGAGCTTAATCAGCGTCGACTTCCCGGCGCCGTTGCGGCCCAGCAGGCCGATACGCGAGCCCGGCACCAGGTTAAGCTTGATGGAGTCGAGAATAATACGCTCGCCGTAGCCGGCGCTGACTTTCTCCATCTTCAGCAGCGGGTTAGGCAAGCTCTCCGGCTGGCGGAAGCTGAAGTGGAACGGGTTATCCACGTGCGCCGGAGCGATAAGCTCCATCCGCTCCAGCATTTTGATCCGGCTTTGCGCCTGCTTGGCCTTGGTGGCTTTGGCACGGAAGCGATCGATATAGCTTTGCAGGTGCGCGACGCGCTGCTGCTGGCTTTCGTACATCGCCTGCTGCTGAGCGAGGCGGGTGGCGCGCTGCACTTCAAACGAACTGTAGTTGCCGGTGTACTCAAACATTGTCTGCTGTTCGATATGGATAATTTTGTCGACGATAGGATCGAGAAAATCGCGATCGTGGGAGATGAGGATCAGCGTTCCCGTATAGCCCTTCAGCCACTTCTCCAGCCAGATCACCGCATCGAGATCGAGGTGGTTAGTCGGTTCATCGAGCAGCAGCAGATCGGAGCGGCAGATCAGCGCCTGGGCGAGGTTAAGGCGCATACGCCAGCCGCCGGAAAAATCGCTGACCGGCCGCTCAAGCTGTTCATTGCTGAACCCCAGACCGTGCAGCAGGCTGGCGGCGCGCGAACGGATAGTCCAGGCGTCGATGGCGTCCAGCTTACCGTGGACGGTGGCGATAGCATGACCGTCGTTGCGTTCGTTAGCCAGCTGGAGCGCGGCCTCCAGCTGGCGATACTCTCGATCGCCGTCAATGACATAATCGATTGCCGGCTGCGGTAGCGCCGGGGTTTCCTGATTCACCCAGGCCAGCTGCCAGTTGCCGGGAAAGGTCATACTGCCGCCGTCAGCGCTTATCTCGTTTTTCAAAAGCGATAGCAGCGTCGATTTCCCGCAGCCGTTTTTCCCCACCAGACCGACCTTTTGGCCAGGATTGATGGTAGCGGTGGCGTTGTCCAGCAGGACGCGTACGCCGCGACGAATTTGTAACGAGGAGAAAACAATCATAAGGCGCCGTATGTTCAGACTATGTTAATTTGTCATTATGATAATGTAGTGTGGAAGCGAATCGCTTCACCGGGCCGCCATGGTAGCCCAAAACGAAGACGATACACAAAGTCATTCTGGCTGTGTCAAAACGCCGGGGCTGTGCAGGCCGCCAGAAGACCTACGGGAGGGGAATGATGTCTCAGACAGCGAAAGTGTTGCTGCTGTATGCCCACCCAGAATCTCAGGATTCCGTGGCCAACCGGGTTTTATTAGAGCCGGCCTTACAGTTGCCGAACGTCACCGTGCACGATCTCTACGCGCACTATCCGGATTTTTTTATCGATATTGCTTACGAACAGGACCTGCTGCGCCAGCATGAGGTGATTGTTTTCCAGCACCCTTTATATACCTGGAGCTGTCCGGCGCTGCTCAAGGAGTGGCTGGATCGTGTGTTAAGCCGCGGCTTCGCCAGCGGCGCCGGAGGGAACGAACTGGCGGGAAAGTACTGGCGCAGCGTGATCACTACCGGCGAGCCTGAGAGCGCCTACCGTCGCGATGCTAATCGCTATCCGATGAACGATATTTTACGTCCTTTTGAACTGACCGCCGGCATGTGCCGTATGCACTGGATGAGCCCCATTATCGTCTACTGGGCCCGGAGGCAGCAGCCAGAGGAGCTGCGCAGCCGCGCCCTGGCCTACCGGGACTGGTTGGCCAACCCCATCGCCGCCGGAGGTGTCCATGGCGGGATCTGATTTGCTGCTGGCGGGGGTGTTGTTTTTGTTCGCGGCCGTCATCGCCGTCCCTCTGGCTTCAAGACTGGGGATTGGCGCGGTGCTGGGCTATCTGCTGGCCGGGATCGCCATTGGTCCGTGGGGGCTCGGGTTTATCAGCGATGTGGATGAAATTCTCCATTTCTCTGAGCTCGGCGTAGTGTTTCTGATGTTTATCATCGGCCTGGAGCTCAATCCCGCCAAGCTATGGCGACTGCGGAGCTCCATCTTCGGCGTTGGCGCGGCGCAGGTGATGCTCAGCGCGGCGATCCTCGGTGGGTTGCTGATGACGACCGGGTTTTCATGGCAGGCGGCGGTGGTCGGCGGGATCGGCCTGGCGATGTCTTCCACCGCCATGGCGCTGCAGCTGATGCGTGAGAAGGGAATGAGCCGCAGCGAAGCGGGACAGCTAGGCTTTTCGGTGCTGCTGTTTCAGGATCTGGCGGTGATCCCGGCGCTGGCGCTGGTGCCCCTGCTGGCCGGTTCAGCGGATGAGCATGTGAACTGGTTGACGGTCGGCATGAAGGTCCTGGCCTTTGCCGGGATGCTGATTGGCGGACGCTATCTGTTGCGGCCGGTGTTCCGTTTTATCGCCAGCTCGGGGGTCAGGGAGGTGTTCACTGCCGCCACGCTGCTGTTGGTCCTCGGATCTGCCCTGTTTATGGAGGCGCTGGGGCTGTCGATGGCGCTGGGCACCTTTATTGCCGGCGTGCTGCTGGCGGAAAGTGAGTATCGCCACGAACTGGAGATCGCTATCGATCCGTTCAAGGGGCTGCTGCTCGGGTTGTTCTTTATTTCCGTCGGCATGGCGCTGAACCTTGGCGTACTGTATACCCATCTGCTGTGGGTGGCGGTGAGCGTGGCGGTGCTGGTGGCGGTAAAAATGCTGGTGCTCTATCTGCTGGCCCGTCTCTATGGCCTGCGAAGTTCCGAGCGGATGCAGTTCGCGGGCGTATTAAGCCAGGGCGGCGAGTTCGCGTTTGTCCTCTTTTCGCTGCCCGCCTCTCAGCGGTTGTTTCAGCACGACCAGATGGCGCTGCTACTGGTGGCGGTAACGTTGTCGATGATGACGACGCCGCTGCTGATGAAGGGGATAGATAAGCTATTGTCGCGACGGCTGAATCCGGCGGACGATACCGGTGAGGCGCCGTGGGTAGAGGATGACAAGCCACAGGTGATTATTGTCGGGTTTGGTCGCTTTGGTCAGGTCATTGGTCGCCTGCTGATGGCCAATAAGATGCGTATTACGGTACTGGAGCGGGACATCAGCGCGGTAAATCTGATGCGCAACTATGGCTATAAAGTCTATTTTGGCGATGCCACCCAGCTGGAGCTGCTGCGCTCGGCGGGAGCGGAAGAGGCGCAGTCGATCGTCATCACCTGTAATGAGCCAGAAGATACCATGCGGCTGGTGGAAATGTGTCAACAACACTTTCCACATCTGCATATTCTGGCCCGCGCACGCGGGCGCGTTGAGGCGCATGAGCTGCTGCAGGCCGGCGTGACGCAGTTTTCTCGTGAAACTTTCTCCAGTGCGTTGGAGCTGGGGCGCAAAGCGCTCATCACCCTCGGGATGCATCCTCACCAGGCCCAGCGCGCGCAGCTGCACTTCCGACGCCTCGATATGCGAATGCTGCGCGAGCTAATGCCAGTGCATACTGATACGGTACAGATATCACGCGTGCGGGAGGCCCGGCGCGAACTGGAAGAGATTTTCCAGCGCGAAATGCAGAAAGAGAGCCGGCAGCTGGACGGCTGGGACGAGTTTGAATAAAGGTAAATCTTATGGCAGTGCGTAAACGTTTTATTGCCGGGGCGAAATGTCCGGCGTGCCAGGCGCAGGATTCGCTGGCAATGTGGCGTGAGAATAATGTCGATGTTGTTGAGTGCGTTAAGTGCGGTCATCAGATGCGTGAGGCAGATAAAGAGGCCAGTGAGCATGTACGCAAAGAGGAGCAGGTGATTGGCATTTTTCATCCCGACTAGCGTTATCCGTCGGCTTTTTTTAAGCTAAAGGGTACACGGCAGCAGAATTCCGCTACAATCTGCGCCACTATTCTTCCCATCTCAGGAGATATCATGAAAGTAGCAAAAGACCTGGTGGTCAGCCTGGCCTATCAGGTACGTACAGAAGACGGTGTGTTGGTTGATGAGTCTCCGGTAAGCGCGCCGCTGGATTACCTGCACGGTCACGGCTCCCTGATTTCCGGCCTGGAAAACGCGCTGGATGGCCACGAAGTGGGCGACAAATTTGACGTTGCCGTCGGCGCTAACGACGCTTACGGTCAGTATGACGAAAACTTGGTGCAGCGTGTACCGAAAGACGTCTTCATGGGCGTTGATGAACTGCAGGTTGGCATGCGCTTCCTGGCGGAAACCGATCAGGGTCCGGTACCAGTAGAAATCACTGAAGTTGAAGACGACCACGTTGTGGTTGATGGCAACCACATGCTGGCTGGCCAGAACCTGAAGTTTAATGTGGAAGTCGTCGCCATCCGCGAAGCGACTGCGGAAGAGCTGGAGCACGGTCACGTGCACGGCGCGCATGGCCACGATCACGATCATGACCATGGTCATGACGGTTGCTGCGGCGGCCACGGCCACGATCATGGTCACGACCATGGTAAAGGCGGCTGCGGCGGCCACGGTGGCTGCGGCTGCCACTAATCTTTGCGCTTCGGCACGAAGACGACAAAAAAGCGGGGAAACCCGCTTTTTTTACGCCTCAATAGTGCGGCGGTGGCGTTTCTTCCGCCTGGGAGGCGATATGGGAGGGTTGGGTCGCCTTCAGCTTCTCGATCATCAGACGCATATGCTCCCGCATCTTCGCCATCTCGATCTCGTGGGCGGTCACGGTTTTGTTGAGGTCTTCGATGGTGATTTCCTGAAACGCCAGCCGGCTTTCCAGCTCCGCAAGGCGCGTTTCTAATGTGCTATCGTGCATGGGTAACCTCTTTAGTCTGATCCTGCGGGCGGATTCTACTTAAGTTTCCCCTGGCGCGCAGCATCGCTGCGCCGTACAGGAAACTTATTCATACAAAAATAGTCCTAAAAGAGGCGATATTCAGGAACGTCCGTATGTAGATTTTAACGGCAACGTTCTATAGTACGTTTTTTGCTTTTTACGATAACCCTGGGGCGAGAGGCCCCGGCCCTGGAGAAATGGATGAAATCACTGTTTAAAGTAACGCTGCTGGCGGCCACAATGGCCGTCGCCCTGAATGCACCGCTGACCTTCGCTGCAGATACGGCAACGAAGGCAGCCCCGGCGGCTGAGAGTAAATCGGCATTTAAAAATGACGATCAGAAATCGGCCTATGCGCTGGGCGCGTCCCTGGGGCGTTACATGGAAAACTCCCTGAAAGAACAAGAGAAGCTGGGCATTAAGCTGGATAAAGCCCAGCTGATCGCCGGCGTACAGGACGCGTTTGCCGATAAGAGCAAACTGTCCGACCAGGAGATCGAACAGACTCTGCAGGCCTTTGAAACGCGCGTGAAGACCGCGGCTCAGCAGAAAATGGAAAAAGACGCCACTGAGAACGAAGCCAAAGGCAAAGCTTTCCGTGACAACTTTGCCAAAGAGAAGGGCGTGAAAACCTCAAAAACTGGCCTGCTGTATAAAGTCGAGAAAGAAGGCGCTGGCGATGCGCCGAAAGACAGCGATACCGTGGTGGTAAACTACAAAGGTACCCTGATCGACGGTAAAGAGTTTGATAACTCTTATACTCGCGGCGAGCCGCTCTCTTTCCGTCTCGACGGCGTGATCCCGGGCTGGACTGAAGGCCTGAAGAACATCAAGAAAGGCGGCAAAATCAAGCTGGTTATTCCGCCGGACCTGGCCTACGGTAAAACTGGCGTCCCGGGCATCCCGGCCAACTCTACGCTGGTCTTTGATGTAGAACTGCTGGATATCAAACCGGCGCCGAAGGCAGATGCACAGCCGGAAGCCGCAGGCGATGCGAAAGCCGCGGACGCGAAAGCTGACGCTAAGAAGTAATCAGGTTCAGGCCGCCGTCTCGTCAGAGGCGGCGGCTTTTTTATTGAGCGCAGATATAATTAAAACTGGAAAGATCCTCAGGCGCTGTATTACTTTAGATAGCTTAATAATGATGATGAGCCTGCCCTGACAATAACGACAGGCTCCTGAAAAGGAGTGCTTTTTTTCATGTCCAGGTCGCTTTTAACCAATGAAACCAGCGAGCTTGACCTGCTGGATCAACGTCCCTTTGACCAGACCGATTTCGATATTCTCAAATCTTATGAAGCGGTAGTGGACGGGTTGGCGATGCTCATCGGTTCGCACTGTGAAATCGTGCTGCATTCTTTGCAGGATCTGAAATGCTCTGCCATCCGTATCGCCAATGGTGAACATACCGGCCGCCAAATTGGTTCACCGATTACCGATCTTGCGCTGCGCATGCTGCACGATATGACGGGCGCCGATAGCAGCGTTTCCAAATGCTACTTTACCCGTGCTAAAAGCGGCGTACTGATGAAGTCGGTGACGATTGCCATTCGCAACCGCGATCACCGGGTGATTGGTCTGCTGTGTATCAACATGAATCTGGATGTGCCGTTTTCCCAGATCATGAGCACCTTTATTCCGCCAGAAACGCCTGAAGTGAACTCGCCGGTGAACTTTGCTTCTTCGGTAGACGATCTGGTCGCCCAGACGCTGGAGTTCACCATCGAAGAGGTGAATGCCGATCGCAGCGTGTCTAACAATGCGAAAAACCGTCAAATCGTGCTGAATCTCTACGAGAAAGGGATCTTCGATATTAAAGACGCTATTAACCAGGTAGCCGATCGTCTGAACATCTCCAAGCACACCGTCTACCTCTATATTCGCCAGTTCAAAAGCGGCGATTTTCAGGGGCTGGATAAGTAATGCGTTTTGCCCTCACGGTGACCGGCCAAGCCTATGGCACGCAGCAGGCGAGCAGCGCCTGGCAATTTGCCCAGGCCGTGCTGCAGGAAGGCCATGAGCTGGCGTGCGTTTTTTTCTATCGCGAAGGCGTGCTTAACGCTAACCAGTTGACGGCGCCCGCCAGCGATGAGTTCGATCTGGTGCGCGGGTGGCAATCCCTCCACGATGAGCACGGCGTCGCGCTGCATATCTGCGTGGCGGCCGCCCTGCGTCGTGGCGTAACGGACGAACGCGAAGCGCAACAGCTCGCTCTGCCTGGCCACAATTTGCAGCCGGGTTTTACCTTGAGCGGGCTCGGCGCGCTAGCGGAAGCGGCGCTTACTTGCGATCGGATGGTGCAGTTCTGATGAAACGTGTGGCTTTTGTATTTTCCTCTGCGCCGCACGGCAGCGCCGCTGGCAGGGAAGGCCTCGATGCCTTATTAGCAACCTCCGCGCTCACCGACGATATTGGCGTGTTTTTTGTGGGCGACGGCGTGTTTCAGCTGTTACCCGAACAGCGGCCTGGCGCTGTGCTTGCCCGCGACTACATCGCTACCTTTAAATTGCTGTCGCTATATGATATCGACCAGTGCTGGCTGTGCGCCGACTCAGCGCGAGAGCGCGGCCTGGATCCCGCGACCCCGTGGGTGGTGGATGTCGAATGCCTGGCGCCGGATGCCCTGCGCGCCCGTCTGCATGAATTTGATGTGATTTTGCGTTTCTGAGGCCCCCATGCTCCATACGCTCAGTGTTTCCCCCTGGCATGCCGACATCGCAGCGATGCTTCGTTTGATGGAGCACGGCGACGATCTGGTACTACTGTCTGACGGCGTCACCGCGGCCATCGCCGATGGTCGCTTCCTTGAGATCCTGCAATCCGCCCCCATAACCCTATACGTGCTGCAAGACGACGTTGACGCCCGCGGGCTGGCTGGTCAAATTGCGGACAGTGTCGGCAGGGTTAGCTATACTGATTTCGTCAGACTGACAGTCAAACATGCCGGTCAGTTGGCCTGGTGATGGCGGGATCGTTGTATATTTCTTGACACCTTTTCGGCACCGCCCTAAAATTCTGCGTCCTCATAATATATGAGGCGATTTATTACGTGTTTACGAAGCAAAAGCTAAAACCAGGAGCTATTTAATGGCAACAATTAACCAGCTGGTACGCAAACCACGCGCGCGCAAAGTTGCAAAGAGCAACGTGCCAGCGCTGGAAGCCTGCCCGCAGAAACGTGGCGTATGTACTCGCGTATATACCACCACTCCTAAGAAACCGAACTCCGCACTGCGTAAAGTTTGCCGTGTGCGTCTGACTAACGGTTTCGAAGTCACCTCCTACATCGGTGGTGAAGGTCACAACCTGCAGGAGCACTCCGTGATCCTGATCCGTGGCGGTCGTGTTAAAGACCTTCCGGGTGTTCGTTACCACACCGTTCGTGGTGCGCTTGACTGCTCCGGCGTTAAAGACCGTAAGCAGGCTCGCTCCAAGTACGGCGTGAAGCGTCCTAAGGCTTAATGGTTCTCCGTTAAGTAAGGCCAAACTGATTTATCTTAATGTCATACTAAACTCTTAGAGTTTTGGACAATCCTGAATTAACAACGGAGTATTTCCATGCCACGTCGTCGCGTCATTGGTCAGCGTAAAATTCTGCCGGATCCGAAGTTCGGATCAGAACTGCTGGCTAAATTTGTCAATATCCTGATGGTAGATGGTAAAAAATCTACTGCAGAAACTATCGTATACAGCGCGCTGGAGACCCTGGCTCAGCGTTCTGGTAAATCTGAACTGGAAGCCTTCGAAGTTGCGCTCGAAAACGTGCGCCCGACTGTCGAAGTTAAGTCCCGCCGCGTAGGTGGTTCTACTTATCAGGTTCCAGTTGAAGTTCGTCCGGTCCGTCGTAATGCCCTGGCAATGCGTTGGATCGTTGAAGCTGCTCGTAAACGCGGTGATAAATCCATGGCTCTGCGCCTGGCGAACGAACTCACTGATGCTGCAGACAACAAAGGTACTGCAGTTAAGAAACGTGAAGACGTTCACCGTATGGCCGAAGCCAACAAGGCGTTCGCTCACTACCGTTGGTAATCCCTTCGGAGTCATAGTCACCAGGCGGGCGCTTCAGATGAGTCGCCCGCTCTGGATAACTTAACTGAACGCCTAAAGAAATAAACGAGGAATCAAATGGCTCGTACAACACCCATCGCACGCTACCGTAACATCGGTATCAGTGCGCACATCGACGCCGGTAAAACCACTACTACCGAACGTATTCTGTTCTACACCGGTGTAAACCACAAAATCGGTGAAGTTCATGACGGCGCCGCTACCATGGACTGGATGGAGCAGGAGCAGGAACGTGGTATCACCATCACTTCCGCTGCGACTACTGCATTCTGGTCTGGTATGGCCAAACAGTATGAACCGCACCGCGTAAACATCATCGACACCCCGGGGCACGTTGACTTCACTATCGAAGTAGAACGTTCCATGCGTGTTCTTGATGGTGCGGTAATGGTTTACTGCGCAGTTGGTGGTGTTCAGCCGCAGTCTGAAACCGTATGGCGTCAGGCAAACAAATATAAAGTTCCGCGCATCGCGTTCGTTAACAAAATGGACCGCATGGGCGCTAACTTCCTGAAAGTTGTTGGTCAGATCAAAACCCGTCTGGGCGCGAACCCGGTTCCGCTGCAGCTGGCAATTGGTGCTGAAGAAGGTTTCACCGGCGTTGTTGACCTGGTGAAAATGAAAGCCATCAACTGGAACGATGCAGACCAGGGCGTAACCTTCGAATACGAAGATATCCCGGCTGACATGCAGGACCTGGCTGATGAATGGCACCAGAACCTGATCGAATCCGCAGCTGAAGCTTCTGAAGAGCTGATGGAAAAATACCTGGGTGGTGAAGAACTGACTGAAGAAGAGATCAAAAAAGCTCTGCGTCAGCGCGTTCTGAACAACGAAATCATCCTGGTAACCTGTGGTTCTGCGTTCAAGAACAAAGGCGTTCAGGCGATGCTGGATGCGGTAATTGATTACCTGCCATCCCCGGTTGACGTACCTGCGATCAACGGTATCCTGGACGACGGTAAAGATACCCCGGCTGAGCGTCACGCAAGCGACGACGAGCCGTTCTCTGCACTGGCGTTCAAAATCGCTACCGACCCGTTCGTGGGTAACCTGACCTTCTTCCGCGTGTACTCCGGTGTGGTTAACTCTGGTGATACCGTACTGAACTCCGTGAAAGCTGCACGTGAGCGTTTCGGTCGTATCGTTCAGATGCACGCTAACAAACGTGAAGAGATCAAAGAAGTTCGCGCGGGCGACATCGCTGCTGCTATCGGTCTGAAAGACGTAACTACTGGTGACACCCTGTGTGACCCGGATGCGCCGATCATTCTGGAGCGTATGGAATTCCCTGAGCCGGTAATCTCCATCGCCGTTGAGCCGAAAACCAAAGCTGACCAGGAAAAAATGGGTCTGGCTCTGGGTCGTCTGGCTAAAGAAGACCCGTCTTTCCGCGTATGGACTGACGAAGAGTCTAACCAGACCATTATCGCCGGTATGGGTGAGCTGCACCTCGACATCATCGTTGACCGTATGAAGCGTGAATTCAACGTTGAAGCGAACGTCGGTAAACCTCAGGTTGCTTACCGTGAAGCGATTCGCGCGAAAGTTACCGATATCGAAGGTAAACACGCCAAGCAGTCTGGTGGTCGTGGTCAGTACGGTCACGTTGTGATCGACATGTACCCGCTGGAGCCGGGCTCTAACCCGAAAGGTTACGAGTTCATCAACGACATCAAAGGTGGTGTAATTCCTGGCGAATACATCCCGGCCGTTGATAAAGGCATCCAGGAACAGCTGAAAGCTGGTCCGCTGGCAGGTTACCCGGTAGTTGATATGGGTATCCGTCTGCACTTCGGTTCTTACCACGACGTTGACTCCTCTGAGCTGGCGTTTAAACTGGCTGCGTCTATTGCCTTTAAAGAAGGCTTTAAGAAAGCAAAACCAGTTCTGCTTGAGCCGATCATGAAGGTTGAAGTAGAAACTCCGGAAGAGAACACTGGTGACGTTATCGGTGACTTGAGCCGTCGTCGCGGTATGCTGCGCGGTCAGGAATCCGAAGTAACCGGCGTTAAGATCCACGCTGAAGTACCGCTGTCCGAAATGTTCGGTTATGCAACTCAGCTGCGTTCTCTGACCAAAGGTCGTGCATCATACACCATGGAATTCCTGAAGTATGATGATGCGCCGAACAACGTTGCTCAGGCCGTTATTGAAGCCCGTGGTAAATAATCCACAGGATTAAAACCTAAGTCCCGTGCTCTCTCCGAAGGGGAGAGCACTATAGTAAGGAATATAGCCGTGTCTAAAGAAAAATTTGAACGTACAAAACCGCACGTCAACGTTGGTACTATCGGCCACGTTGACCATGGTAAAACTACCCTGACTGCTGCCATCACTACCGTTCTGGCTAAAACCTACGGTGGTTCCGCTCGCGCATTCGACCAGATCGATAACGCGCCGGAAGAAAAAGCTCGTGGTATCACCATCAACACCTCTCACGTTGAATACGACACCCCGACTCGCCACTACGCG
>NZ_JAGRQY010000168.1:0-6531 GCF_018223905.1 Klebsiella sp. 28 | reverse complement strand
CCGGGCGCAAAATGAAAAAATCGCCCGGATGAGCGATGCCTTTGGCCTGGAAAGTATCGCCCGCCACGCCGCCGACGAGCTGCCGCGCTACAAGCAGCGGCTGGCGCTGGCCTGCTCCCTGATGCATGAACCCGATATTCTGTTTCTCGATGAACCCACCTCCGGCGTCGACCCCCTCACCCGCCGCGAGTTCTGGCTACATATTAATAGCATGGTTGATAAAGGCGTGACGGTAATGGTCACCACCCACTTCATGGATGAGGCGGAATACTGCGACCGCATCGGGCTGGTCTATCATGGCAAGCTTATCGCCAGCGGGACCCCGGACGCGCTGAAGGCCCAGGCGGCGGACGACAGCCAGACGGACCCGACCATGGAGCAGGCGTTTATTACCCTGATTAACCGCTGGGACAAGGAGAATAGCCATGGGCAATAGCATTCTCTCCTGGCGGCGGGTCCGCGCCCTGTGCGTCAAAGAGACCCGGCAGATTGTGCGCGATCCCAGCAGTTGGCTGATCGCGGTGGTGATCCCCCTGCTGCTGCTGTTTATCTTCGGCTACGGCATTAACCTCGACTCCAGCAGGCTGCGGGTCGGCGTATTGCTTGAGCAGCAGAGCGAAGAGGCGCTGGATTTCGTCCATACCATGACCGGCTCGCCCTATATCGACGCCACCGTCAGCGACAGCCGCAGGCAGCTGATTGAGATGATGCAGGCCGGGCGCATCCGCGCCATGGTGGTCATTCCGGTGGATTTCGACCGCCAGATGGCCCGCCCCGGCGCCGACGCACCGCTGCAGCTCATCACCGACGGCAGCGAGCCCAATACCGCCAACTTCGCTCAGGGCTATGTGGAAGGTATTTGGCAAATCTGGCAGCAGCAGCGGGCGGAAGACCGCGGCGAAACCTTTGAACCGCTGATCGACGTGCAGATGCGCTACTGGTTTAACCCGGCGGCTATTAGCCAGCACTTTATTATCCCCGGGGCGATCACCATCATCATGACCGTGGTCGGCGCCATACTGACCTCGCTGGTGGTGGCCCGCGAATGGGAGCGCGGCACCATGGAGGCGCTGCTGTCGACGGAGATCACCCGCGCCGAACTGCTGCTGTGCAAGCTCATTCCCTACTATTTCCTCGGCATGCTGGCGATGCTGTTGTGTATGCTGGTGTCGGTATTTATTCTCGGCGTGCCCTATCGCGGCTCGCTGCCGATCCTGTTTGTCATTACCAGTCTGTTTTTGCTCAGCACCCTGGGGATGGGGCTGCTGATCTCAACCATTACCCGCAACCAGTTTAACGCCGCGCAGGTGGCGCTGAACGCCGCCTTTTTACCGTCGATTATGCTGTCCGGGTTTATTTTCCAGATAGACAGTATGCCGGCGGTGATCCGCGCGGTGACCTATGTGATCCCGGCGCGCTATTTCGTTAGTACTCTGCAAAGCCTGTTTCTGGCGGGCAATATTCCGGTGGTGCTGCTGGTCAACGTGCTGTTTTTGATTGCGTCGGCGGTGATGTTTATCGGTCTGACGTGGCTGAAAACCAAACGGCGTCTGGATTAGGTTTTGTCCGGTGGCGCTGCGCCGACCGGGCCTACGGTTTAACCAACATCGATTATACGGTTCGCCGATCCCGTAGGCCGGGCAAACGCAGTGCCGCCCGGCGTGGTTGAATGGGCCAAAGGAGCTATTATGTTTCACCGTTTATGGACATTAATCCGCAAAGAGCTGCAGTCGCTGCTGCGCGAGCCGCAGACGCGGGCGATTTTAATCATGCCGGTGCTGATTCAGGTGCTGCTGTTTCCCTTTGCCGCGACGCTGGAGGTGACCAACGCCACCATCGCTATCTACAACGAGGACAGCGGTCGCCACGCGGTGGAACTCACTCAGCGCTTTGCCCGCGCCAAAGCCTTTACCCACGTCCTGCTGCTGCAAAGCCCGCAGGCGATCCAGCCGACCATCGATGAACAAAAAGCTCTGCTGGTGGTGCGCTTCCCGGCCGATTTCTCGCGCAATCTGGATAACTATCAAACCGCCCCGCTGCAGCTTCTGCTCGACGGACGCAACTCCAACAGCGCGCAAATCGCCGCCAACTATCTGCAACAGATTGTGAAAAACTATCAGCAGGAGCTGCTGGAGGGTAAAGCGAAGCCGAACAACAGCGAGCTGGTGGTGCGCAACTGGTACAACCCGAATCTCGACTATAAATGGTTCGTGGTGCCGTCGCTTATCGCCATGATCACTACCATCGGGGTGATGATCGTCACCTCGCTGTCGGTGGCTCGCGAGCGCGAGCAGGGCACCCTTGACCAGCTGCTGGTCTCCCCCCTCGCCACCTGGCAAATTTTCGTCGGCAAGGCGGTGCCGGCGCTGATCGTCGCCACCCTGCAGGCAACTATCGTGCTGGCGATTGGTATCTGGGCCTATCAGATCCCGTTTGCCGGCTCGCTGCTGCTGTTCTATTTCACCATGGTGATTTACGGTCTATCGCTGGTGGGCTTTGGCTTATTGATTTCGTCGCTGTGCGCCACCCAGCAGCAGGCGTTTATCGGCGTGTTCGTCTTTATGATGCCGGCTATTCTCCTGTCGGGGTACGTCTCACCAGTGGAAAACATGCCGCAGTGGCTGCAGGATCTGACCTGGATAAATCCCATCCGCCACTTTACCGATATCACCAAGCAAATTTATCTGAAGGATGCGAGTCTGGAGATTGTGTGGGGAAGTTTGTGGCCGCTACTGGTCATAGCGGCCACCACCGGCTCAGCGGCGTATGCGATGTTCCGAAGGAAGATTGCGTAATACCCGTCATCGTTCAAACTACAACGGCGTTGGCTTTCCTTACTCACCCCAGTCACATAGTTATCTATGCTTCTGGGGATTCGCTGCGTTGCCGCCTTGTTGTAGCCCGAACGCTTTAGGGTAACGGCTCTTATCTTTCGCCAGCAGCGAGACCACCGCCGGGCCTGCCAGTATCACCAGCCCGGCGAGGGCCAGCAGCAGGTTGTTGTGCAGCACGCGCGACAGCAGCCACAGCGCTATCATGGCCGCGCCGAAGTACCAGGTCGTGGTGAGCTCCTCAAGGAAGTCTCCCACATCGCGCCAGCGCGCCTCATGGTGACGCTGTAAAAACAGCATCGCCAGCAGCGTGACGCTGTAGAGGACGCACAGTCCCAATCCGACGCGCACCAGCGCGCCGCTCATCCAACCCATCACCAGTACTGCCACGACCAGTAGATGCAACATAATCTGCCAGCAACTAAGACCCGTTGCGACGCGTACACGTTGTTGCCACTTCATGGCTTCTCTCCTGAAGGATTTTTCTCTGCTACTCAGAGTACCGCACTTTACGGAAAATTCCGTAACACCGCATCTTTTTGTGACGTCTACTACACTATTTTATTCAGGAAAGTGACATTTACTGGAGAATTATGGCTGAGCCAACGGCGGGATTTTCGTTGAACGTGCTGACAATTAACACCCATAAAGGCTTTACGGCGTTTAATCGGCGTTTTATTTTGCCCGAACTGCGCGACGCCGTGCGCAGCGTTAGCGCGGATATTGTTTGCCTGCAGGAGGTGATGGGCGCTCATGAGGTACATCCGCTGCACATCGAAAACTGGCCGGATACGACCCATTATGAATTTCTCGCCGACACCATGTGGAGCGACTACGCCTACGGGCGCAATGCGGTTTATCCGGAAGGCCACCACGGCAACGCCGTGCTGTCGCGCTTTCCCATTGAATACTACGAAAATCGCGATATCTCGGTCGGCAACGGGGAGAAGCGCGGCCTGTTGTACTGCCGCATCGTGCCGCCGCAGAGCGGGATAACTATTCACGTGATTTGCGTCCATCTCGGTCTACGCGCCGACCAACGGCAGGCGCAGTTGACCATGCTGGCGGAGTGGGTCAATACCCTGCCCGCGGGCGAGCCGGTGGTGGTGGCTGGCGATTTTAACGACTGGCGTCAGCAGGCTAACCAGCCGTTAAAAGCCCAGGCCGGGCTGGAAGAGATCTTTACCCGCGCCCGCGGACGGCCGGCGCGCACCTTTCCAGTCAGTTTTCCGCTGCTGCGCCTCGACCGCATTTACGTCAAGAACGCCCACGCCAGTCGCCCGAAGGCGCTGGCCCTTAAACAATGGCGGCATCTGTCCGATCATGCACCCCTTAGCGTGGAGATACATTTGTGAAATGTCGTTGGCAGGAAGGCAACCGCATTACGCTACTGGAGAATGGCGACCAGTACTATCCGGCGCTGTTTGCGGCCATCGGTCGCGCCAGCCAGCGGGTGATCCTCGAATCCTTTATCTGGTTTGAAGATGAGGTAGGCCGGCGGCTGCACGCGGTCCTGCTCGAGGCTGCCCGCCGCGGCATCCAGGTGGAGGTGCTCCTCGACGGCTATGGTTCCCCGGATCTCAGCGATGAATTTGTCGGTGAGCTCACCGCCGCTGGCGTGATTTTCCGCTACTACGATCCGCGTCCTAAGCTGATGGGGATGCGCACCAATCTGTTCCGTCGCATGCACCGTAAAATCGTGGTAATCGACGACACCACCGCCTTTGTCGGCGGTATTAACTACTCCGCCGAACATATGAGCGACTACGGTCCGGAGGCGAAGCAGGATTATGCGGTGCAGGTCGAAGGGCCGGTGGTGCTCGACATCCTGCAGTTCGAGCTGGAAAACCTGCCCAACAGCGAAACCGCCCGCCGCTGGTGGCGACGTCGTCGCCACCAGCCGGAGGTTAACCAGACCCCCGGCGAGGCGCAGGCGCTGTTCGTCTGGCGCGACAACCAGGAACACCGCGACGATATTGAACGCCACTACCTGAAGATGCTGACCAGCGCCCGCCGGGAAGTGATTATCGCTAACGCCTATTTTTTCCCCGGCTACCGCCTGCTGCATGCGATGCGCAATGCCGCGCGGCGCGGAGTACGGGTTAAGCTGATCGTGCAGGGCGAACCGGATATTCCCATTGTGAAGTTTGGCGCCCACCTGCTCTATCACTATCTCGTTAAGGGTGGGGTGCAGATTTACGAATATCGCCGTCGCCCGCTGCATGGCAAGGTCGCTCTGGCAGACGACCACTGGGCCACCGTTGGGTCAAGCAACCTGGATCCGCTTAGCCTGTCGCTGAATCTGGAAGCCAATCTGATCATCCACGATCGGGTGTTTAACCAGACGCTGCGCGATAATCTCAACGGGCTTATCGCCCGGGATTGCCAGCGGATCGATAAAACGATGCTGCCGAAACGCAACTGGTGGCGGCTGGGCGTCAGCGTGATGGCTTTCCACTTTCTGCGCCACTTCCCGGCATGGGTCGGCTGGCTACCGGCTCATACCCCGCGGCTGGCCAGAGTCAGCCCGCCGGTCCAGCCGGAAATTGAAACTCAGGACCGCGTCGAGTCTCCAGCCAGGGATAATCCACTATGAGCAAATCACATCCCCGCTGGCGGATGGCGAAAAGAGTGCTGACCGTGCTCTTTTTTATCGCCGTCATCGTCCTGTTGGTGATCTACGCGCAAAAAGTCGACTGGCAGGACGTGTGGAAGGTGATCCGCGGCTACGATCGGCTGGCCTTGTTTAGCGCCATTGCGCTGGTTATCGTCAGCTACCTCATTTACGGCTGCTACGATCTGCTCGGTCGGGCCTATTGCGGGCACAAGCTGGCGAAACGCCAGGTCATGCTGGTGTCGTTTATCTGCTACGCCTTCAACCTGACCCTCAGCACCTGGGTCGGCGGGATCGGTATGCGCTACCGGCTGTACTCGCGGCTGGGGCTGAACGGCAGCACCATCACCCGTATTTTTTCCTTAAGCATTACCACCAACTGGTTGGGCTATATTCTGCTGGGCGGGGTGATATTCACGGCAGATCTGGTGAAGCTGCCGCCGCACTGGTACATCAGCCAGACCACTCTGCGCATTATCGGCGGGGTGATGCTGATCCTTACGCTTTGCTATCTGTTCGGCTGCGCGTTCGCCAAACGCCGTCACCTGACGATTAAAGGCCAGCGGCTGGTGCTGCCCTCCTGGCGCTTCGCGCTGCTGCAGATGGGGCTCTCGGCGGCGAACTGGATGGCGATGGGGGCGATAATCTGGCTGCTGTTGGGCAGCGAGATTAACTATTTTCTGGTATTAGGGGTGCTGCTGGTGAGCAGTATCGCCGGGGTGATTATCCATATTCCGGCTGGGATCGGCGTGCTGGAGGCGGTGTTTATCGCCATGCTCTCCGGGGAAGATATTTCGAAGGGCGCGATCATTGCCGCCCTGCTCGCCTGGCGCGCGCTCTATTATTTCCTGCCATTGCTGCTGGCGACGGTGGCCTATCTGCTGCTGGAGAGCCGGGCGAAAAAGCTGCGGCAAAAGAACCAGCGCAAACTGGCCCGCGAATGAAACGGCCAGGTCGCGCTGCGCTTGCGCGGGCCTGCGGGGTGTGAGCCTGTGAGAGGATCCTGTAGGCCGGGTAAGGCGCAGCCGCCACCCGGCAATACCACGGGTACCGTACCTGATATCTCGCCCGGCGGCGCTGCTGGAC
>NZ_JAGRQY010000167.1:0-1471 GCF_018223905.1 Klebsiella sp. 28 | reverse complement strand
GCGCTGCTGGACTGACCCCATAAAGTTGGATGGTTCATATTAAGCGGCTCTCAGAGCCTGGGTTCGGTACTCTACCGGACTCAGACCTTTTAATTTCAGGCTTATCCGCTCGTTGTTGTAGTAATGGATATAGTCCTCTACGGCTTTTCTTAGCGCACTGACACTCCTGAACTCCCTCAGATAAAAACACTCCGATTTCAGGGTCCCGAAGAAGTTTTCCATCACTGCATTATCCAGGCAGTTTCCTTTACGCGACATACTCTGCGTCATCCCATGCGCCTTTAAACGTTCCTGATAGCTCCTCATCCTGTAATGCCAGCCCTGATCCGAGTGCAGCAGCGGAGCATCTCCCGGTCTGAGCTTCGGGAACGCACCGTCCAGCATCGTATTCACCATCTCCATCACCGGCCTTTCCGACAGGCTGTAGGCGATAACCTCCCGGTTAAACAGATCGAGAACTGACGACAGGTAAAGCTTTTTTCCCTGTACCGGGAACTCTGTCACATCTGTTACCCATTTTTCGTTGGCTTTTGACGCACCGAAGTTCCGGCTCAGGATATTGGGCGCGGCCTCGCCCGTTCTCCCTTTCCAGGCACGATATTTTTTCGCCCTTATCACAGACCGGAGTGACAGTTCTGCCATCAGCCGCTGCACTGTTTTATGGTTTATCCGCAGCCCCTGTTTTCTCAGTGCGAGCGTGATCCTGCGGTAGCCATAACGACCTTTGTGATAGTGGTATATCTTCCTGATGTTCTCTTTAAGACCCGCATACCTGTCCCCTTGCTTCAGTGCATTCATATTGTAATACCACGTGCTACGGGACATACCGGCCGCCCGCAGAAGGTCCCGCAGAGCGTGTTCATGCCTTAGTTCACTGATTATCAGGGCTTTTTGCCATTTTTTTCGCTCTGAACCAAGGCTTTCAACTTTTTTAGATAGGCATTCTCTGCCCGCAGATAACGCAGTTCGGCCCTGAGCTCTTCGGGGGAGAGTTTTTCCAGCTCTTTATCTGTCAGTGGTGGGATATTTTTTGGCTTTGTCATTTGTCCGGGCCGTCCGCATTGCATGTTTAAAAGACCTTCCGCTCCGGCATCGTTGTACACGTCGAGCCAGCGCCGGACAAGTATTTCTGCGGAGAGGTTAAACCGGGCAGCCGCTTCACGCATCGTCAGGCGGTCACTGATAACCGCCCGGACGACCACGAGTTTAAATTCATCGGAATAATGATTATTTTTTGCAGTCAGGCCTTCTGCACCGTGGAACTGCCATGCCCTGACCCAGCGACGGACAGATGTTCTTTCAATACCAAAAAGGTCGGCTGTACTCTGTTCTCCGTCTTTACCGGACAAATAATGATTAACCACAGCCAGTTTTGTTTCAGGGGAATACTTTGGTTTAGCCATAAAATTGCACCTTACTCAGTTGGGTGTCCAACTTTTGGGGTGCAGTCCATGCGCTTGCGCGGGCCTAC
>NZ_JAGRQY010000166.1:0-6648 GCF_018223905.1 Klebsiella sp. 28 | reverse complement strand
GTACAGGTGATGCGCGACGGGTTGGTCTCGTCGGCCATCACTTCCGGACTACAGGATTTCACCTGCGACACAGCCGCCACGTCGAACTGCACGCCGCCGATATCAAAGTTCTTCACCCCGGCGCCCTGGCCGTCGTGGTTCATCCAGAAGTAGTCGTTGATCCCCTGTTGCGGACGCTGGTGGAAGTCGCGGCCGGCCCAGATATAGGCGTTGGGGTTGGATTCCAGCACGTTGGTGACGCCGACGTAGGCCTTCTTCAGGTTAACTTCGTCGCTCCAGTGGTCGAACATCACGTTAAGATCCCAGATAGCCCCCTGCGCGCTTTTGAAGGCCTTGCTGATCTGGAATTCGCCGCCGTTGCTTTCATTGCCCAGACGGCCGATCGCCGAGGCGCCGTTATAGGAGCCGTCGACGCCGACATATTTCTGGTCGCCGGTCTGGAAGTGGGCGCCATAGCGGGCGTAGCCGCTGAACTTGAGGCCGAACGGAATGGCCATATCCGGCGAGGCGGCGGTGGTTTCCGGGTTAGTAATCACGTCGACCTTTTTGTTGGCCGCGGCGTCGATTTTTGCCTGGCGGTCGGCCAGCGCTTTATCAACGGCTTTGGCGACGATGGAGTCGATCTGTTCCTGCGTAAATTCTTGCGCCATGACAGAAATTGGGCACAGCGCGGCGACCACCGCCATGGCTAAAGGCAGTTTTTTTACAGTATTCATGGTTATCTCGCTTTAATAATTAATATATTTCAGATAATAACCATCCCATTCTGGCTAGAATAAATAGCCAAAATAAGCTGATTTGTTTTTTAGGGTACAGCGACGCCGGAGAATAATATTCTCGCTAACGTTATTCCATATTAATTAACGCTGGTACAGATGGATTAATTCTTCTGAGAACTCGCGGGCCAGCAGCGAATTCATCAAATGATCCTGGGCATGTACCATAATCAGCGTCATGGGCTGACGCGCTTCACCGGCATCCTGCCCGATGAGCTGGGTTTGCATCTGATGCGCCCGGCGGGCGTAGCCGTCGGCCTCGTTTAAGAGTAAGCGCGCTTCGTCGATATTTCCGGTTCGGGCCGCATGCAGCGCTTCAAAACATAATGAGCGTGACTGTCCCGCATTAACGATAATTTCCATTACCGCATCTTCTAATTCAATCATGTGTATTCCTGAGGTATTTATTATTTAATAATGCAGTGAAAGTCCATTTTCTGCATTATTACGCTGTCATCTTATTATCTCTCCGGAAGGAGAGGGATTAGCTAACGGTTTCTGCTACCGGAACGCTATTTTTGGCTTTCTCAACTTCGGTTTTCATTAAGGAACGTTCATAAGCGCGCAGGAACGGCAGGTAAATGACCGCCGACATCACCATGCAGATGAGACACATCACCACCGGGCTCAGGGTCCAGTTAGCCGCCCACGACGCGCCAATTGGGGCCGGCGTAGTCCACGGCGTCAGCGACACCACCTGGCTCAGCCAGCCAAGACGCGTCGCGCCGTAAGCCAGCACCGCGTTGACCATCGGTACGCAGACGAAGGGGATAAACATCATCGGGTTCATGATGATCGGCGCCCCGAACAGAATCGGCTCGTTGATATTAAAGAAGCTCGGCACGATGCCCATCTTGCCGATGGTGCGCAGATGGGTGGCCCGGCTACGCAGCAGCAGGAAGGCCAGCGGCAGGGTAGAACCGACGCCGCCAATCAGCAGATAGTGATCCCAGAAGCCCTGCAGGTAGACGTGCGGCAGTACCGTGCCAGCCGCCAGCGCCGCCTGGTTTGCCGACAGGTTGGCCATCCAGAACGGGTTCATAATGCCGGTAACAATCAGCGAGCCGTGGATACCGGCGAACCAGAAAATCTGGCACATCAGAACAGAGAGCAAAATCGCCGGCAGCGAGTCGGAGGCGGAAACCAGCGGCTCCAGCAGATGCATGATCGCCTGCGGCAGGATCATCCCGGTCTGCGCTTCGATAAACAGATTCAGCGGATGCAGAGTCGCAATAACCACCAGCACCGGGATCAGGATTTCAAACGAACGGGCGACGCCGGTGGGGACCTCTTTCGGCAGACGAATCGTAATGTTGTTTTGCTTCAGCCACGCGTAAACGCGGGTGGAGTAGATGGCGGTGATCAGCGCGGTGAAAATGCCCTGACCGGACAGATACTGAGTGGAAATTTTGCCATCGGCATAGGGTGCGGCGACCAGCAGGAAAGCCATAAACGCCAGCAGACCGGACATCACCGGATCGAGCTGAAACTGACGACCGAGGCTGGCGCCAATGCCGACCGAGATAAAGAAGGTCATCACGCCCATGCTGAGGTTAAACGGCAGCATCAGCTGTTCGCGGTAGTGCTGGGAGAAATCAAGCCAGCCGCGGGCAAAGCCGTTGGTGGTATCGGGTGAAAACGGCGGAAAGATAAATACCAGCATGAAAGAGCCGATGATCATAAACGGCAAGGCGGCAGTGAAGCCATCGCGGATAGCGATAACGTATTTCTGCTGCCCAAGGCGTCCTGCCAGCGGAGTAATAGATTGCTCGATCACGGCAATCATGGACTGATACAGAGAACTCATTTCAACACCTCTCAGTGCGCCGCTGGGATCAGCGACAGAGCATAATTCAGGACGTTGTCTCCCCGCTGCATACCGTAGTCCATCGTATCGATGGGCTGAACGGGAATGTTCAGGGAAGCCGCTTTGTCAGACAGGGTTTTCAACATGTATTTCACCTGGGGGCCAAGCAACACCACCTGATACTGCGGAAACTGCATGTCAAATTCGGAAACGCCATAGGCGTCAATCTGCACCGGCAGGTCACGTTCATTCGCCGCCTCAACCATCTTTCTGACCAGCAGACTGGTGGACATCCCGGCAGAGCAGCACAGCATAATCTTGTACATCGACGACCATCCTCAAAATGTAAAAAGTTATTGCGTGGGTGATTTGATATCAGACGGAAACCGGTTTCCATTTATAAAAAGCAGAACTGTGATAGTGGTCAAGATCTCCTGCTTATAGGGCGGATTTATTGGATTTCGCTCACATTATTCTGTCGATTTGGCGATGTTTTGCGCTGAAATGGAAAATCGGTTTCCAAACAAATGGCGAAATGGATATACTGCGCTGGTCATAATTGAAGCGATTCAGGTTTACAGGATTTTGGCGGGACGCGGCGCCCGCGCAGGGGAAAATGATGTCGACAATCAATGATGTTTCACGACTTGCCGGGGTTTCCAAAGCCACGGTGTCGCGAGTGTTGAGCGGCTCACGTGGCGTGAAGGAAGCCAGTCGTCAGGCGGTGCTGCAGGCGGCGGAAGCGCTCAATTACCGGCCAAACATGATAGCCCAGTCGTTGCTCAGCCAGTCCACCGGCTGCATCGGCGTCATCTGCGCCCAGGACAACATCAACCAAACCACCAGCTATCTCTACGCCCTGGAAAAACAGCTCAGCCAGCACCAGAAACACCTGCTGCTGCGCTTCGCCAACACCAGCCACGGCGTGATGAACTCTCTGGAGGAGTTGACCTGCGGGCTGTGCGATAACGTGCTGATCATCGGCGCGCGTTTTCCTCTGAATATTAACCGCCCGGACGTGGTGCTGGTGGACTGCCTCGATAGCGAAGGCGACAACAGTATTCAGTTCGATCATGCTTTCGCCGCCGAAACCGCCTGTCACTATCTGATTAGCCAGGGGAGACGGCAGATTGCGCTGATTCATCCGCAGAGCAGCGGCTTTGCCGACCAGGTGCTGCTGGGCTACAAGCACGCGCTGGAAAAAAACTTTTTGCCGTTTAATCGCAACCTGGTGTTTCTGGATAACACCTCGCCGTCGGTGGCGGTGCAGGAGCTGGTCAATAACGCCACTACGCTGAACTTTAACGCGCTGCTGGTGAGCGATGAACAGCAGGCGCAGCGCGTGGTGCCGCAGCTGCAGGCGTTTAACCGCGCCGTTCCGCAAAATGTCATGGTGTTTAGCCTCGCCGGATCGTTACAGCTGCCCGGTATCCCGACTATCCCGGCGATTGAATATTCCATGGACGCGATGGCGTCGCGGATCGTCAACTGGCTGACCGAGAAAACGGACAACCCGGGCGGCAGCCCGCTGCGCGGCGATTTAATTATTCCGAAGCACTAAACGCTGCTCTTGCCCTGACCCGCCGCCGTTGGCTGCGGGTTTTTTGCTGGCTGGTTTTTGTCGTATCCCTCACATTATAAATAAAACTCATATCTGACGCCGGATTTTCGAACCGGACAGCCTGCGTGACCTGCCTTAAGTTGAGTACGAAAGTTCCACTCAAAAAACACTAACCAGAACATTCGTACCGCCTGCTTGAGGAAGTCACCCTATGAATCACACGAACGTTGTCGATGTGAAAGCGTGGATAGATACCCGCCCGGTCTCGCGCTTTCAATGGAACGTGCTGCTGCTCTGTTTCATCATCATTATGCTGGATGGGTATGACGCCGCGGTGATGGGCTTTGTCGCCCCGGCGCTCATCGAGGACTGGGGCATCAGCCGGGCCGAAATGGGGCCGATTCTTGGGGCGGCCATGTTCGGCGTCGCCATTGGCGCCCTGGTAGCGGGTCCGCTTTCTGACCGCTACGGCCGAAAGCGAATTTTACTCTGGTCGGTGGCGCTGTTTGCGCTGTTCAGCCTGGCCGGCGCCGTGGCGCAAAGCCCGACGCAGCTGGCGCTGATGCGTTTTCTCACCGGCCTTGGCCTTGGCGCCGTAATGCCCAACTGCGTCACGCTGGTGGCGGAATATATGCCGGAGCGGCGTAAAGGGGTGATGATCACCCTGATGTACAGCGGTTTTAACGTGGGTTCCGGCCTCGGCGGCTTTATCGCCGCCGGTTTGTTATCGCATTACAGCTGGCACTCGGCGCTGGTTTTTGGCGGCGTGCTGCCGCTCGTGGTGCTCCCCTTTATGATCGTGATGTTGCCGGAGTCGGCGATGAACATGGTGGCGCGCCGACTACCGGGCGAGCAGATTGCCAGGGCGCTTAACCGGCTTGGGGGCCAGTTTACGGCTGAAACCGTTTTCCAGCTGAATGCGCCGCCCATCACGCGGAGCAGCAAAGTGGCGCAGCTGTTCCGGCATGGCTATGCCCGCGGCACGATAGCGCTGTGGTTAACCTATTTTATGGGGCTGTTCGTGATTTACCTGCTGAACGGCTGGCTGCCAACCATTCTCCGCTCCGGCGGGCTGTCGCTGCAGCAGGCGGCGATGATGACCGGCTTGTTCCAGCTCGGCGGCCCGCTGGGCGGGATCCTTGTCGGTATGCTGATGGATCGCGCTTCGGCGAAAGCCGTGATTGCGGCAACCTATTTCCTCGGCTGTCTGTGCCTGTTGTCCCAGGGGGTAATGGATTTCGGTTCGGCGGCGCTGTCGGTGCTGATTTTTATCAGCGGGATGTGCATTAACGGCGCGCAGAACGGTCTGCAGGCCTATTCGCCCGCCTATTATCAAACCGAGATCCGCGCTACCGGAGTCAGCTGGATGCATGGTATCGGCCGTACCGGGGCTATCCTCAGCTCCACGCTGGGCGGGATGCTGATGCTGGCCGTGCCGGGACACTCGTCGATCTTTTTGGTGCTTGCGCTGCCGGCCTGCCTGGCGGGGATCTGTATTTTGTTGCACCGTATGAATCACGCTAAGCCTCGACTCACAGAGGCAGAACTTGACGCTTTGTCATCCCCCCTCGAACACCGATAAGTGGAGTTATCTGATGGCTAACATTCTCGGCGGTATCGCCGTCTCTCATACCCCGACTATCGGCTTCGCGGTCGATCATCATAAACAGCAGGACCCGGCGTGGGCGCCGATCTTCCAGAGCTTCGAACCGCTGCAGCGCTGGCTGGAGGAGAAAAAACCGGATGCGCTGGTATACATCTTTAATGACCATGTGACCGCCTTTTTCTTCGATCACTATTCGACTTTTACGCTGGGAATCGATAGTCAATATGACGTTGCCGATGAGGGCGGCGGACCGCGCTGCCTGCCGCCGGTCCAGGGCAACGCGGCGCTCTCAAGGCACATTGGCGCCAGCCTGATGGCCGACGAGTTTGATATGTCGTTCTTTATGGATAAAAAGCTCGACCACGGCCTTTTCTCGCCGCTTTCGGCGCTGTTGCCCTGGGATGAAGCGCAGGGGTGGCCGACGGCGGTGATCCCGTTACAGATCGGCGTGCTGCAATTTCCGGTACCAAGCGCGCGCCGTTGTTACAAACTCGGCCAGGCGCTGCGCCGGGCGATTGAAAGCTTCCCGGAAGATATCAATGTGGCGATTGTCGCGACCGGCGGGCTCTCGCATCAGGTTCATGGCGAGCGCTGCGGATTTAATAATCCCGACTGGGATGCCCAGTTTGTTGATATGCTGGTTAATGACCCGGAAAAGCTTACCGAAATGACCCTTGGCGAATATGCCGAGCTGGGGGGGATGGAGGGGTCCGAAGTGATCATGTGGCTGGTGATGCGCGGCGCGCTATCAGCCAATGTCACCGAAACCTGGCGCGACTATTACCTGCCGTCGATGACCGGTATCGCCACGCTGATCCTTGAGAACAATGCGCGCCTGCCCCCCGTCGATACCCTGACGCGCCATCGCCAGCATATGGCGCGTCAGGGTATCGACGGG